>JADGQN010000149.1 GCA_017881765.1 Syntrophobacterales bacterium
CAGAGGGAACGTACCCCTATCCATTCTGGTGGGCGGCACGCCTGACGACGTGCGGCAGTACTGCAAAACGCTCATCGATGTGGCAGGCAAGGACGGCGGATTTGTAATGGACACGGCTACTGGGGTCGATGACGCAAAAATAGAGAACGTAAAGGCCATGTTCGACTTCACGAGAGAGTACGGAGTGTATTGATATGACGGGAAAAAGATGAAGCAGGTTAAGGTTGAGGTTGAGATACAGCAGAAAAGAGATACTACAGGTTAAGGTTGAGGTTAAGAACGAGTAGTGAAGATGGACAAGAAAAACTCCGTGAGGCCCTGTTCTTGCTTAACCTTAACCTTTGTTTTAGTTTTTACCTCAACCTGTTTTATTGTCTGATCCTGTATTACGTTATACTACACTATGGAGGTGAGAGATGGCGAAGAATTTGGTCGAACTGATGGCGGATCTAATGGAAGCCGAAACGCTCGAGCTGGTCAAGGAGAAAATTGCGCAAGGAGTCGACCCCGAGGAGATACTTGCCGATGCGAGGACGGCCATGGAGGTCGTCGGAAAGCGCTTCGAGAGCTGCGAGTATTTCATACCCGATCTCATGATGGCAGGCGAGATACTGAAGGAAATCGCGGATGAAGTCAAACCTTTGATGAAGAAACAGCAAGGCGCGGCCAAGGCAGGAAAGGTAATTATCGGGACCGTGGCGGGCGATATCCACGATATTGGGAAGGACATCGTTACCTTCATGCTCGATGTGAGCGGCTTCGACGTGCTCGATTTGGGAATCGATGTGCCGGCAGAGACCTTCGTAGCCAAGATAAAGGAGTTCCAGCCCCAGGTGGTCGGCTTGAGCGGATTTCTAACGCTGGCTTTTGACTCGATGAAAAACACGATCGCCGCAATAGAAAAGGCAGGCCTGCGGGACAAGGTGAAAATCATGATCGGCGGCGGCCAGATCGATGACGCAGTGCGCGTCTACGTGGGTGCCGACGCTTACGGAAAAGATGCTGTCGCGGGGGTGCAGCTCACCCGGAAATGGATTGGAGCTTAGCGGCGAGCGATAGCGCTGAAAACATTTTCCGAAAGCTTTTCGTCAACAACGCATTTCTCAGTCACTCCTGCAGCGGCCACACAGATGATTATGATGCCGGCGCAAGGCTATGCATCCGCGTCCGGCCTCGATACTCTCAAAATCGACCTGCATCCCGCGCGAGCCAACCGCTTGAAACGACCGGCTTCGCTATGCTCGAGGATTTCGTCACGGACCAAGGGTGAAGAAGCGTGCTAAAGGTCCTGTTCATCCCATCATACAAAGAGGCGGTCTGTGAAGAAGGAAGCGCCATACTCGACGTAGCGAGAGATGCGGGCGTCTATATTGACTCGGCCTGCGGTGGCGCCGGGAAGTGCGGAAAGTGCAAGGTCAGGGTGGTGTCGGGTAGATGCAGCCCTGTCAGCCCTGAAGAATCGGAACAGATCGACTTCAGCGAACTGGGGCAGGGCTTCAGGCTGGCCTGCCGTGCGCGGCTTCAGACTGAGGCTGCTATTTTCATACCGGAGCGATCGATCTTCAAAGGCGCCGCGTCGAGAAAGGAGTTCGTACCCAGGAAGATCCCCTTGAACCCGGCTGTCAAAGTCTACTCCCTGCGTGCGGATCAAAGCCCGGATGAACCCGGGAGAGGCTGCCTGGAGAAGCTCCTTGCCCTTCACAAGGCGCAGCATGGTGTCGAAGGCCTGGCGTGGGACGAAGAGCTTCTCGCTCGGCTCGGAAGCTCGCTCGCTGAAAATATTCAAGTATACAGCCTCTCAGTCTGGATGGATAAGGAGATCATCCGCGTTCAGCCGGGAACGGGAGCCCGCCCGTACGGCCTCGCCCTCGATGTCGGCACCACGACTCTTGCCCTCTATCTGTGTAGTCTGGAGACGGGAAAGATCCTTACCAGTGCGTCCGCAACAAATCCGCAAACGATATTTGGCGAAGACATCATGTCCCGCATCTCATACTCTGTCCACCACCGGGGAGAGGGCGTCAAGAGGATGCAAAGAGAACTGATCAACACTGTCAATATAATGATCCATGAGGTGACCGAGGGTAGACGTGTGTCGAGAGACGATCTCGTCGACATGACCGTCGTGGGAAACACGGTGATGCATCACATTTTTCTGGGTCTACCTCCGGATCGGCTTGGATACTGGCCTTTTACACCGATGATTGAAAATTCCCTCAATATCAAGGCTCGGGACCTCGGCCTCGATATGCTGCCTGTGGCCTATGTACACGTCTTACCTGTTGAGGCGGGATTCGTTGGGGCGGACAACGTGGCTGTGCTGATCGCGGAAGAACCATACAACCGTGATGAGTTTTCACTGGTCATCGATATCGGCACAAACGGGGAGCTTGCCCTGGGCAACAGATCGCGTCTTCTTTCGTGTTCATGCGCGACCGGACCGGCCCTGGAGGGTGCAGAGATCATGTACGGGATGAGGGCTGCGCCGGGGGCCATAGAGAAGGTGAGGATAAATCCGGAAAGCTTTGAGGTTGACTACAAAGTTATAGGCAACGATACATGGAAGGGTGATCAAAGGCCCGGCAAATTCAAGCCTGTCGGCATCTGCGGCTCCGGTATCATTGATGCCATAGCGGCATTGTATCAAAGCAAGCTCATACAGAAGAGCGGAACGTTCTCTCACCGCGCCGATATCCCCCGACTGCGGAAAGGTAAGGATGGGGCAAGGGAGTTCGTACTGGCATGGGCAAGAGAAACGCCCATCGATCAGGATATCGTGGTCACCCAGCGAGATGTCCGGCAGATTCAGCTGGCAAAGGGGGCAATCCGTGCGGGCTGCCAGATCATGATGGAGAGACTCGGCATAAGCCGGCCGGACAGGCTGATTGTGGCGGGAGCTTTCGGCCTGCACTTGGACCGGGATAACGCCCTTGCCATCGGCCTCTTTCCCGAGTGCGACCCCGACGCGATCTCGTTCGTGGGCAACGCGGCAGGCCATGGCGCATATCTTGCGCTCATCAACAAAGACAAGAGGGAAGAGGCGGACCGCATCGCCCGATGGACAGAGCATATCGAGCTTGCCACGGAAAAAGCCTTTCAGAAGGAATTCATCAAGGCCCTTGATTTCCCTGACTCCGCCGCGAATATGTCTTGTTAAAATATTCGTCAGCGGCCGGACGCGGATGAACCTTAACGTCAACCTTTCTTTTCTTCTCCCACGTACTTATTGATTGTACCTCTTTTGTGTGATACAAATAGCCGAAGGACATACGGGGGCGACGCGAGCCCCAGGAAAAGATGGACAGCCTGCTCAGAAAAATTCCCAAAGTCGATGAAGTGCTGAAGCACGAACAATGGCAACAGCTCTTGGTCAGTTATTCTCAGGACGCTGCTAAGGATGCCCTGCGTGCCGTGCTTGAGGAACTCCGCCTCAACATCAAGCAGAAGAAGGTCACTGCAATACCTCCGGTAGAGCGCATTATCGAGGAAACGGGCCGTCGCGCTGCCGAGCTTTCGAAACCCGGCCTCCGGAAAGTGATCAATGGCACGGGCGTGGTCATTCACACGAACCTGGGTAGATCGCTCCTTGCGAAACCCGCGATAGACGCCTTGGTGAGCATCGCATCAAACTATTCCAACCTGGAGTACGACCTGAAGATAGGAAAACGAGGCGACCGATATGAGCACTGCTCTTCTATCTTGCAGAGGCTCACCGGAGCCGAGGCCTCGCTCGTTGTGAACAATAATGCGGCAGCCGTGCTCCTGGTGCTCGACACCTTCGCTCAAGGCAAAGAGGTTGTCATCGCCAGGGGCGAGCTGATTGAGATCGGCGGTTCGTTTAGAATACCCGATGTTATGAGAAAAAGTGGAGCCATATTGAGAGAGGTCGGCACCACAAACAGGACCTTCAGTCAGGACTACGAGCGCGCCTTGCATGAAAATACGGGCCTGCTCATGAAGGCACACACGAGCAACTATCGCATCCGCGGGTTTGTGCACGAGACCACGGTCACCGAGCTCGTAGAGCTTGGAAAGAGATATCGTGTTCCGGTTTTTTACGATGCCGGAAGCGGCCTTCTTTGGCCGCTCAAAGGTGGCAGGGCTTTCGACGAGCCCGTTATCACCAATTTCACTCACACAGGATTGGATATAATTTCTTTCAGCGCGGACAAGCTCCTGGGCGGCCCACAGGCCGGCATCATCCTCGGCAAAACGGCCCACATCGACGCCATGAAGAAGAATCCGCTGACGCGCGCCATTCGTCCCGACAAGTTTACCCTTGCCGCGCTCGAAGCAACGCTTTTCCTTTACATCGATGAAGAGAAGCGCAGCCAGATACCAACGCTTGAGATGATCCAACAGGATGAGACAAGTCTGAAGCGGAGAGCTTCCCGGCTGGCAGCCGTTCTGCGCGCGCGTTCATCGGCAGGTCTTTCCGTGTCTGTGGTGAGCCTGACCTCTGAGGTGGGTGGGGGAAGTCTTCCGGACGTCGCTTTGCCATCCTACGGGTTGGCGCTCGAACCTCGTAACATGAGTCTTCTCCTCTTTGAAGAAAGGCTGAGAAAGCTGGAAACCCCTATCATCGCGCGGATCGGTCATGACAGGCTCCTCATCGACGTGAGAACGATCCGAAAGGTCGACGAGCCTCTCTTGATTTCGGGCATAGCGGCAGCCCTCGCGGATGGAACGTAAATTTCGCCTTCTCCCCGATAAAGACAACGCCAGAATTGATATGTACCTCGCGGAAGCACTGTCGCTGACCAGGGCGAAGGCGCAGGGATTGATCGCCGGTGGACACGTGCGGATATTGAATAAAGTGCCTAAACCCTCCATGAAGGTGAAGCCGGGGATGGAGATTGAGGGCGAGCTGGTCACGGAAGAGCCGACCAGCCTCTCGCCCGAGAATATCCCGCTCACTATTCTCTACGAAGACGATTACCTGCTGGCCGTCAATAAGCCGGTGGATATGGTCGTACATCCTTCCTGCGGCCACCGGAGTGGTACCCTCGTCAATGCCATACTCTCCCACTTGGAGAGGCCATTCATCCCGGCCGATCCACGGATAGATTCCCACGAACCTGCCCGTGGGAATCTATCTAGCGAGCACGGCGAGCCGGGTACCCGCTTGCGGGTGCGGGAGGCTCCGGGGGCTTTGCCGCTGGAGGGGGCGACGCGAGCCCCATTGATAGATAACCAGCGGCCGGGTATTGTCCACAGGCTGGACAAAGACACAACCGGCGTGATCCTCGTCGCCAAGGATCCGAAGACACAGGAGGCACTTTCGGCGCAGTTTCATGACCGGAAAGTGGAGAAGATTTATAGGGCGGTGGTTGAGGGCTCGGTCAAAAAGGAAGAAGACGTGATCGAGGGGTCAATGGGCAGGCATCCCACGCTAAGAAAGAAGATGGCGCTGGTTGCGAAGGGCGGTAGATACTCCATGACCCGTTTTAAGGTCATCCGGAGACTACAAGGGTTCACGTACCTGGAGGTCTACCCGAAAACCGGACGTACCCACCAGATACGGGTACACATGGCTTCGATCGGCCACCCTATAGTCGGTGATGACCTATACGGAAAAAAGGCCAAAAGGCTCGCGGCGCGGCCTCTGCTCCATGCGTACAAGATTCTCATTGAACATCCGGTCAGGAAGGCACCTTTGCGGGTCGAGGCGCCTATCCCTCAAGATTTCGAAGAGTTCATCGATGCGCACGCCCTTTGAACTCAGGAATCAGGGCCCTTGGTCCTACATCTACTATCCCCTCCTGGAAACGTCAGGCATCTTTCATGGGTTCGTGACGAGATCTCGCGATGCATCCTTTGAAGATGGTGGAATAAAGGGCGCCATCTCGGCCTTCTCGTTCGAAAGTTATGTACTGATGAACCAGGAGCATGGCGACGCTGTGCACATGATCAAGAGTGGCGAGCGCCCAAGCGCCGGCGACGGCCTTCTCCTCCTCGAAAAAAATGTTGCTGGCATCATAAAAACGGCAGACTGTCTCCCCGTAATCCTGTACGACCTGTCAATGCCGGTTGTTGCCATTGTCCATGCCGGGTGGAAAGGAACGGCACTGGGCATCGCAAGGAAAGCCGCGCGACAGATGCAAGCCATGGGCCTCAAGCCGCAAAACATGGGCGCCCTCATCGGCCCGGGTATAGGGCCTTGCTGCTACAACGTGCAGGAGGACGTCGCAGGTATCTTTGAGGCCGCTGGATTTGGCGACCCGGTCATACAGAGACGGGAGGGTTCTTTATTCCTCGACCTGAAAGCCGCGAACATCCAGATGCTCCAAAAGGAGGGCCTGAAAGAGATCCATGATGTGGGCCTCTGCACCTTTTGCAGAGAGGACCTCTTTTATTCTGCGAGACGAGACAAGGGGCGCGGCAGGCAGATTAATTTTGTCCTTATACGGGGATAGGGCTATAATAAAATAGGGTCACGGGTCATGGGTCAAGGCAAAAGGCTTACAATGAGGCAGGGTCCAGATGAAGAAGAGGCGATCCGGGACGAAGCCAGGGCATCGTCCAACCCGGGTTAGAGGTTACGAAGCGTAGATTAGCATGAAGCTGAGGACATTCAAGAAAGAAGTCTTTTTCGCTTTCGCCACTGCGGCCGTTTTCGGTCTCCTCCTTTACCTGGAGACAAATCTTCCTTTCTTCACGAGATTTCTCCCTGTGGGCGAGAACAAGCTGATTATCGTCCTCCTCAACATAAACCTTCTTCTCATCCTTCTTCTCGCCTTCATCATAGCGAGGATCGTCATCAAGACAAACATTGAGAAAAAGAGGGGTGTATATGGATCAAAGCTCAAGACTAAGCTGACGTTGACCATGCTCTCCATCTCTCTCATTTCTTCGTTCACTCTCTTCATTATTGCCACAGGCTTTTTTTACTTTGCCATGGACAAATGGTTCAGCCAGAAGATCGAAGACACCATTGACACGACCGTTGAACTTTCGCAGCTATACTACGATGACCTGTTCGAACGGTATGAGAAGATCGGGAAACATCTTGCAGGTCAGATCGAGAAAAAGGGCATTCTTGAGAAGCCCGATACGCTCCGAACCTTCATAAAGAGAGAGGGGCAGGCGCACTTTCTCGATTATCTTGCGGTGTACGACACGACAGGGGCTGTTCTGCAGAGCCAGGGCAAGATCGACGCAACGGTAGTGCAGCGGCTCTTGGCAAAATCAAAAACAACCGCTAAAGAGAAGAGACTGAGACAGATTTTTCCGATGGAAGGCGGAGAAGTAGCCGTGTTGGGCATCGGGATAGCCGACACGTCCGGTAATCCGGGGGCCGTTCTTGTCCTCGGTGAGAAAATCAGCTTCAGGGGAACGGAGAGCGTAAGGCAGATCACCCGCACGGGCGAGGAATTCAAGGAATCAAGACCATATAAGAAAGTCCTGAAGTGGAGTTTTATCATACCGCTCTTCCTCATCATGATGCTCTCGATCTTCGGATCTGTCTGGATGGGCGTTAAAATGGCCACGGAGATCACGGTCCCTCTGGAACAGGTGAGGGAGGGGGCAGCCATCATCGCCAAGGGCTCGTTTGACATCAACCTGGAAGACCGGGGGAAGGATGAGATAGGAACCCTCGTGAGCGCGTTCAACAAGATGGCAAGGGAGCTGAAGGTTACCAAGGCGGAGATCGAGGAGAAAAGAAAATATATGGAGGTCATCCTCGACAATGTGGCCACGGGCATCATTACCACCGATGAGAAAGGGAATATCCTGTTGCTAAACAGGGCCGCCAAGGCCATACTGGGCGTGGAGCGGGACGACTGGATGGGACGTCCATTGAGGACCATCCTGGGCGGTGAGCTCAGGAAGATCATCCGCTTCTTCCAGCGCGAGATGAAGGGCGAATCGACAGGGAGCGTTGTCAGGGAGATGCGCCTTTCGCTGAAAAAGGATATGGTCTATCTGAGGGCATCATTGACCGTTCTCAGGGACGAGGCGGGACTGGTCGAAGGCTATATAGGCACGTTTGACGATATAACCCACATCGTAAGGGGCGAGAAACTCGCCACATGGCGCGAGATCGCGAAGAAACTGACCCATGAGATCAAGAATCCGCTGACCCCTATCAAACTATCCGCGGAAAGGATAAGGAGGCGCCTGTTACCGCAAGCGGAAGGCAAGGAAAAGGAACTACTGGACGAGACAACAGCGGTTATCCTGAGCGCCTCGGAGGATATTAAGGTAATTGTCAACGAGTTAACAAAGTTAACGCACACCTCGACCGTGCAGACCATTGAGGACATTAACGCCATTGTAGAGGAGACGGTCGGGCTCTATAAGAACCTGTACCAGAATATCGACTTTCAGGTTGTGAAAGAGAACGTGCCCAAATTCAGGATGGACAAGGACAAGGTGAAAAGGGCCTTGATAAACCTCGTGACCAACTCCATAAAGGCCATTGATTCCGAGCAGGGCATCGTGACGCTCACCACCCGGTACGAGAGAAACAGGGGGCTTGCGTTCATAGAAATTGCCGATACCGGCCCGGGGATCCGGGATGAAGATAAGGGCAGAATCTTCGATCCCTATTTTACGAGGAACCGTGACGGCATGGGCCTTGGCCTGGCCATCGTCCACTCCATCATATTGGAGCACCACGGGAAGATCCATCTGGAGGATAATGAGCCACGGGGGGCAAGGTTCATAGTGGAGCTGCCGGTAATCGACGCCACCCTGTAGGCACAGACGGGCTGCCTTTTGCGCCTTCCTTCGTTGCCCTTCAGCCTGTCCTCCTTCGACGTACCCCTAAGTACGCCTTCGGAGTCCAGCCTTCGGAGCGCCTCGGCATGCATCAAAATTCAGCCCGTCTGTATCCTATCGACCAACCGGTTTGAGCGCCTGCGGGTGTCCATTATCTTTCCTGTTTTCCCTGCCGGCGCGTGATGTGCCCCCATGCATTTTCTCGACCCTGTGGGTCCGGGGGCGAAGCCCCGAACACCGGCCCATAAGGCCTTTAAATTACGGTCATTTTGTGCTATAATTATACCCGATGAGACGCGAAGCAAAAACGATTGCGACGAACCGTAAGGCGTATCATGATTTTCATATTGAGGAGAAATTTGAAGCGGGCGTGGCGCTAACGGGGACCGAGGTGAAATCGCTTAGGGAAGGCAAGGCCAATCTCAAAGATAGCTTTGCCCGAATTAGAGATGGCGAGCTGTTTCTGACAAACGCCCATATAAGTCCTTACTCATGCGGCAACATATTCAACCATGAGCCAAAGCGGGACAGGAAGCTCCTGATGCACAAAAGGGAGATCGACCGGCTCTACAGTAAGGTAAGAGAACGGGGATATACGTTGGTGCCACTTTCTATGTATTTCAATGAGAAGAACAAGGTTAAGCTGGAATTCGGGCTTGGAAAAGGCAAAAGGTCGTTCGACAAAAGAGAAGATATAAAACAGCGCGACGAAAAACGGATTAACGATAGAGAATCGAGACTTCGATGAAGGGGGCGATTGGTTTCGACAGGGAAAGAAGGGTCAAAGAGGCATGCCGGGGATCTAGCTGCCCGTTATCAGGTGGAAAATAAACACAAACGCAGAAACAGATCTAGCACTGGCCGCTTAGGGCGGTCACGTCCACTGGACCTTCCTCCCGCTTCAGGTCCAGGTTGGGCGTCATTTTAGTGGGATAGCCGCCCAGGACGCCTATACCGGGTGGCGAAACCTAATAGGCTGGGATGAGAGAAAACCTGTCGGCGGGTGTTCCCTCGTCCGAGACTCAAAACACTGACTAAGCATGTAGGCTCTTTGGGTCTTGTTCTCTGGACGCGGGTTCAATTCCCGCCGCCTCCACCATAAAATAATCCAGCAAGGTGCTATAAAGTGCAAAAGCCCCCTTAAAATGGGGGTTTTTTG
>JADGQN010000519.1 GCA_017881765.1 Syntrophobacterales bacterium
GGTTCCGGTGGCAAGCTCGGCAACATCCATGGCCGTCACGATGGCTAGAGGATTCATCTTGGCATAGGACCAGGCGTATTCGACCGGGTTGAGTTCCGGAGCGTAGGGTGGAAGGAAGCAGAGATGAAGGCGCGGGTTGTTTTCCCGTAGCGCTTGGACCTTTTTGGAGCGATGGGGCACGGAACGATCCCATACTATGATGACAGGACCGGAAAGCTCCTTTAGAAGGTTTTTCAGAAAGGCAACCACCGAGTAAGCGTTGATGTTGGCATCGGGATGAAGACGGAAAAAAAGATGAAGGCGGCTTCTGCACGGAGGTATGCAGAGACCTGCGATGACCGATACCTTTTTATGGGAACGGGTCTTTTGATAAAGCCACGGGGTCTTCCCGCAGGGGCTCCAGGTCTTGCGGACGAAAGGCGCCATCATCATGCCGCTTTCGTCGATGAAGACCAGCCAGGCTTTCAGCCGGGATGCTTTTTTTTAATGCGGGGCCACTCGACTTTGACCCAGTGCTTGATCCCTTCTTCATCCCGTTCCACCGCTCTCCGTTCGGGCTTCTGGGGACTCCACCCGAGCGCATGGAGGAGACGACCGATATGGTCAACATGATAGCGGACGCCAAAAAGAGCGAGGATGAGTTGTGTGACACGCGGACATGTCCACAGATCAGTGGGGAATCCCGCCGCCTTCGATCCTTTCAGCAGGGCTTTCTCAAGTTTCCTGAGATCACGCTGATCAAGCTTTGTTGGCCTTCCAGAGGCAGGCTTGGCATGAATGCCCTTTTCCCCTGTCTTGTGGTAGCTTGCCTTCCAGCGGCGAACACTACGACGGTCAACACCCACCATTCTGGCGACATCAACAGGTTGATACCCTTGGCCGAGAAGTTCTATTGCGCGATGACGGCGGCGTTCCAATTCCTTTGGGCTTCCTTGAGGTCTCATGCTTCACCTCCAGCCCAAAGTATAGGACATTAGTTATGCAGGAGTCAATAGTTGTAGGTGCAAGTGTGCCACGACAAAGTACAGGAAAGATGTGGGTAGGTCCCTCGAAGTCGGCTTACAGGAGCTGGCTTCAAACCACCGTAAGCTGCTGTGATAAAGAGTCATGGTGGTGAGCGTTACGGAAAAGGCAGGGCAAGACCCTGTCAGGTGAGAACCAGGGAGACGAACAAAAGTGAACCGCTGATGACGTGTCGAAAACAAAAAGGTGATGTCAAAACCGGGGGGATACACTGTCCCGGGACAAGTTCAGCGGGTACCTGTCTACTGGCTGAACGGCATCCGGCATGGAGGCGGCGCGAACCTGGTTCAGGCTTTCTTGTGCAACGTGGGAACCTGTCGTTCCGATGTGAAGGGAGAAATCCAAGTGGAGGACCCACGAGGATGAGAGTAC
This sequence comes from Syntrophobacterales bacterium, assembly GCA_017881765.1. GTDB lineage: Bacteria > Desulfobacterota > Syntrophorhabdia > Syntrophorhabdales > WCHB1-27 > JADGQN01. Next base: position 1,396 of record JADGQN010000519.1, read on the forward strand.
CGATGCGGAACACAGGGACGGACCGCCTTGTAGTAGCAATGAAGGACGGTAATGCGTTCTTCGCGAAGGGGGCGGATTATCCAGCCCGATTCAGGGACCAACCATGAATGATGGGAGGAGTTCTTTGAAGAAGGCAAAGCCATTTGAGATTTCTCAGAAGGTCGTGGTGGAGGCGTGGAAACAGGTAAAGGCGAACCAGGGAACAGCAGGTGTCGACAAGCAGACGATCGCCGAATTTGAGAAGAACCTCAAGAACAATCTTTACACAATCTGGAACCGCATGTCATCGGGCAGCTACGTGCCCCCGCCGGTCAGAACGGTGTTAATACCGAAGAAGACAGGCGGCGAGCGCATGCTCGGGGTTCCCTCTGTCTCCGACAGAGTGGCCCAGACGGTCTGGAAACGCTATTTTGAGCCGATGGTGGAGCCGCATTTTCACGAGGACTCCTACGGCTACCGGCCGGGTAAGTCAGCGCTCGATGCGGTGGAGGTCACGCGGAAACGATGCTGGAAATACGACTGGGTGCTAGAATTTGACATCAAGGGTCTGTTCGATAACATCGCTTTCGAGCTTCTGATGAAAACGGTGAGGTGGCACACCAAGGAGAGATGGCTCCTTCTCTACGTTGAAAGGTGGCTGAAGGCGCCGTTTCAGAAGGATGACGGGACGCTGGTCGAGAGAACGAAAGGGACGCCCCAGGGCGGAGTCGCAAGTCCGGTCCTGGCCAATCTCTTTCTTCACTATGTGTTCGATCTCTGGATGAAGCGGAACTATCCTCTCCTGCCATTCTGCCGTTACGCCGATGATGGTATTGTCCATTGTCGTACAGAATCGGAGGCGCAATCTCTCAAGAAGGCTCTTGAAGAAAGATTCAAGGAATGCAAACTGGAACTTCACCCGGTAAAGACCAGGATCGTTTACTGCAAGAACTCCAATCGCAGAAAGGACTATCCTGCCGTGAGCTTCGATTTTCTCGGGTTTACCTTTCGTCCGAGGATGGCGAGGAGCCGTGAGGGAAAGTACTACACTAACTTCTCCCCTGCGGTGAGCAATGCGGCGGGTAGGGACATGCGACAACAGAGCAGGCGATGGAGGTTGCAGCTGCGAAGCGATTTATCTCTGGAAGATCTATCTCGTCTCTTCAGTCCCATAATCAGGGGCTGGATTAACTATTATGCCCGCTTTTACAAATCCGCGCTCTATCCGACCTTGCGTCACCTGAACGACATACTGGTCAGATGGGCAATGAGGAAGTTCAAGAAATTGCGCTACCATCTCACGAAAGCGGTATTCTGGCTGGGGCGGATAGCCAAGAGGCAGCCCTCGCTGTTTCCGCATTGGCAGTTTGGTGCGCGACCAACGGCTGGATGATGGGAGCCCGGTGAGTCGAGAGACTCACGCCGGGTTGTGTGTCCAGAAAAAGGCTGGTGTGCTCAACAGGAGTCAGTCCTGTTATGTCAAAAGCCAGGAGGCATATAGCTAGGATGGCAGGG
>JADGQN010000150.1 GCA_017881765.1 Syntrophobacterales bacterium
ATACGGACCCGGCCGGCAGGGCTTGTGGTTGTCAGCTCTGACAGGGCGCTCATCGATGAGGCCAAGAGACACGGCGTGGTTTTCATGGTGCCCGGGAGGCTGGAGGCAGCGCTCATGGGTGAATCCGAGCAGGAAGCCTCGCATGGCCCCGAGCGCAAGGGCACAGCCCGTAAGCTTCCCAAGAGAGTTAGAAGAGCAAGGCGCACCCTCGGGAAGGTCTGAGACCGACCGCTTCGCTTGAGGACCGCGGCCTAGGGCCGCTTAAGGATCGCCCCGCCTGCAGCGGGGCTTAAGGACCGGGAGCTACGCTCCCTTGAGGAGCGTCGCCTCCGGCGACTTGAGGCAACTGCCTCGAGGCCGAAGGCCGGTCCTTAAGCGAAGCGGTCCTTAAGCCACCGCAGGTGGCGGTCCTCGAACGAAGTGGTCCTCAAGGGCCAAAAGCCCGGTCTTGAGCGGCTAGCCGCTCTATTTCTATTGACAAGCGTCACGTAGATTGCTTAAATTAATGAACAGGAACCCGGTGTACTGTCCTTTTCAATTCTTTTATTTTTACTTTAGGAGCTTGCACCCGGGCACTTTGCCCCTGTAACAGGGAGAGGAAGGCCATGGGCGCATGAACTCATGGCCTTTTAGTTTTAGATGGGCCATGAGATGCCGGAAACGGTTCATGGCCTTTTTTTATGAAGGAGGAGTCGATGCTTGTTTCCCGAAAGATGATGACCCTCATCGAAGCCCAGGAGGGCTGGACGAGAAAGATGTTCGAGGCGGCGATCCAGATGAAGAAAGATTACGGAGCCGAGAATGTTTATGATTTCTCGCTCGGTAATCCGGACGTTGAGCCCCCGCCCGAGGTGCAGGAAAAGCTCCTGGAAGTTGTGGCTCACCCGGTCCGGGGGATGCACAGATATATGCCCAACCCCGGGTACGAGGACGTGAGAGAGCAGATAGCCGACTATCTGAAGGGGAGGACAGGATTGCCGTTCACGTCACATCACGTGTTTATGACCGTCGGCTGTGCCGGAGGGCTGAACATCGTTTTGAAGAGCATGCTTAATCACGGCGACGAGGTGATCATTCCTAAACCGTTCTTCTGGGAGTTCAAGAACTACGTGGAGAACTTTGGCGGCGTTGCTAAATTTGTGGAGACGAAGCCCGATTTCCAGCTCGACTTGGAGACGATTGAAGCTGCCTTGAACGACAAGACTAAAGCGATCCTGATCAACAGCCCTAACAATCCCACAGGCGCCGTTTACAACGAGCAGAGCCTCAAAGACCTGGCGGCCCTTCTCTATAAACAAAGAAAGCTGGGAAGAGAGGTATTCATCCTTTCTGATGATGCTTACCGAAAACTGGTTTACTCGGATGATACGCTGCCTGAACTTTTCCATATCTATGACTGGGTGATCTCGGTGACCTCGCATTCGAAAGACCTTGCGCTGCCTGGCGAGCGCATCGGCTATGTCGCCATCTCGCCGCACGTCAAAGAGATGGAACTCCTCGTCTCCGGTCTCGTGATCGCCAACAGGGTGCTCGGTTTTGTCAACGCCCCGGCCCTGTTTCAGCGGCTGGTTGCGGGCCTCCAGAAGACTTCGGTCAGCATCGCCGAATATCAGAAAAAACGGGACGCGCTGTACGAAACATTGATGGAGGCCGGATTCGAGTGCGTCAAGCCGACAGGTGCCTTCTACATGTTTCCAAAGTCACCGATTAAGGACGAACTGGAGTTTGTCACGATCATGCAGCAGGAAGAGAGAATCCTCGTTGTGCCCGGTCGCGGATTCGGGAGGGGCGGTTTCATCAGGATTGCCTACTGCGTTCCTCTGGAGACGATATATAAGGCGAGACCCGGGTTCTTAAGGGTAGGCAAGCGCTACGCAAAGCAGAGGTGAGTATGACCATTTCAAAGTCGATTACAAAGTTGATGGAGAACTCCTCGTGGATACGGGCCATGTTCGAGGAGGGAGAGAAACTGAAGAAAATACACGGCGTAGAAAATATATTCGATTTTGCCCTGGGTAACCCGATAGCGGAGCCGCCCGAGGAGCTGAAGAAAGAGCTATGCCGCATGGTCTGCGCGGATACGACGGGTATGCACCGTTATATGCCGAACAGCGGTTACGACGAGGTGCGTGAGGAGATAGCCCAATTTTGCACCGAAAACACGGGCCTGCCTTTCACGCGAGACCATATCATCATGACAGTCGGAGCAGCCGGTGCTCTCAACGTCGTTTTCAAATCGATCCTCGATCCCGGAGATGAGGTTATCGTGCCCAACCCCTTCTTCGTCGAGTTCATGTTTTATATCAGCAATCACGGCGGGGTGATGAGGCTCGCCGAGACGAAGGCCGACTTCCACCTTGATATTGAAGCTATCAGCAGAGCTATCACCAAGAAAACGAGGGCGGTTTTACTCAACTCACCGCACAACCCGACCGGTGTGGTTTACAGCGAGGCCGAACTGAAGGAGCTCTGTTATCTGCTGGATGAGAAGCGAAACAAAGGCCAGAGGATATACCTTGTTTCGGATGAGGCATATCGAAAGCTTCTCTATGACAACACGCCTTTTCCGGATTGCTTCAATCTTTACGATGACACTATAGTGGTGACGTCGCACTCGAAGGACCTCGCGTTGCCTGGTGAGCGCATCGGATACATAGCAGTCTCGCCCAAGATCGAGAACGAAAGGCCGCTTATCGGTGCGATGGTCTTTGCAAACAGGATTCTCGGCTTCATCAATGCGCCGGCCTTGATGCAGAGGCTCGTAGGCAGATATCAGAGAAACAGTGTTGATATAGCCAGCTACCAGCGGAAGAGAGACACCATTTACGACATTCTTGTTGAGTCCGGGTTTGAGGTGAGCAAACCTCAGGGTGCATTTTACATTTTCCCCAAATCACCGATCCCCGATGATGTGGCATTTATCAGGGAGTTGCAGAAAAATCACATTCTGGCAGTGCCGGGTATCGGCTTTGGCAGGAGCGGATATTTCAGGTGCGCCTATTGCGGAGAGCTGGACCTGATAGAACGATCCAGGCCGGCGTGGAACAGAGTGGGGGAGATATACAACAAGAGATAGTGTTTGGTGTTGGGTGGAAGAGCGCAACGCGCAGCGCCGCAACTCAGCATGCCTGACGCATCGGGTATCGTCGAACATTCACACCAGCGAGGACCGCAACGACTAATTCTACGTTCAGCCCACCGGCTGAGGACAGATACTTTGAGGATTATGTACCTGGCTCGGTTTACGAGTTCGGGTCGACCGTGATGGAAGAAAAGGAGATGATCGACTTTGCCGCTCGCTATGACCCGCAAGCCTTCCATATTGATCCGGATGCGGCTCGGAAGAGCGTATTTGGCGGCCTCATCGCAAGCGGATGGCACACCGGTGCAGTGTCGATGCGCCTCATCGTGGACCACTACCTTTCGCGTGTCGCGAGCCTCGGTTCTCTCGGTGTCGATGAACTGCGCTGGCTCAAGCCGGTACGCCCCGGGGATGAGCTTTCAATACGAGTCACTGTGCTGCAGGCCAGGCGCTCGCAATCCAAACCGGATCGGGGTATCGTCCGGTCGTTAGTGGAAGTGATAAATCAGAATCGCGAAGTGGTGATGAGCCGGACCGCCGTAAACATTGTGCGTTGCCGCATGGCGACTTGACCGAGGCCCCATCTGAATAATGAAGTATCGCTCTATCACCACATTATCAGTTGCCCACCTGATTACAGACATTAACCAGGGGGCTGTGCCCGCCCTTCTTCCTTTTCTGATTGCCGCTCAGGGACTGACGTATACCGCGGCAGCGACAATTGTCTTCGCAACGAACATATCTTCCTCACTGGTGCAGCCGCTTTTTGGCCATTTTTCCGACAGGATTTCAAAAGCGTGGCTGATGCCCTCGGGCATTCTCCTTGCGGGCGTCGGTCTGGCCTTCACGGGTGTCGCGCCTTCCTATCGATTCCTCCTCGGCGCGGCGGCAGTCAGCGGGATCGGAGTAGCTGCATTTCATCCGGAAGCCGCCCGCCTTGTGAACGAGCTGTCGGGTAAACAGAAGGCGATGGGCATAAGCCTATTCGCGATTGGTGGCCAGTTCGGAATGGCCATTGGACCTATGCTGACGACGCTTATCGTGGTTTTCTTCGGTCTCACCGGGACCCTTCTGCTTGCTGTCCCGGTTACTATTATGTGCGTCATCAGTGCGTGGCAATATCAAAAACTTTTTCATGACCATTCACAACCGAGTGTGACTTCGGACACGTCCCAGACAACAACCGGCGACGACGCGTGGTTTCCATTTTTGCGTCTCACCGTCGCTGTCCTTTTTCGTTCCTTTACCTTTTACGGGCTCAACACATTTCTGCCCCTCTACTGGATTCACGTGCTTCATCAATCGAAGATAGCCGGTGGCACGGCCCTTACGCTTTTCCTCTCCTTCGGTGTATTAGGGACACTCTTAGGGGGCAGGATGGGTGACCGTTACGGATATCGGAGGGTGGCTCTCATCGGCTTCTGTTTTTCCAGCGTTCTGCTGCCGGTCTTTGTCCTTGCCCAGAACGTACGGGCAGCAACTCTCCTCCTCATCCCCCTGGGGATCGCCCATTGTACCGCTTTTAGTCCTATGGTCGTGTTGGGGCAGAAGTACCTGCCCAACCGTATCGGTCTGGCATCGGGCGTTACTCTGGGTTTATCAGTATCGGTGGGCGGCGTCGCGGCTCCGGTTTTGGGGCGCGTGGCCGACGGCTACGGTATTCATGCGGCATTGATGGTCCTGGCCTTTTTCCCGCTCGTGGCCGGCCTATTCACGGTGACGTTGCCACGGCGCCATCCTTTGACGGATCCCGTTCTCGGCCGGACTGGAGGGGGCGTCCTTGAATAGGTATCATGCTGTCGGCGATGGACGGCCTGACCGCAGCGACTGAACGCGCCCTATCTAAAGATTACATTGCAACTCCTCCTTACCTGCCCTATAATCAAAGTAAAGGCTTTCGTAGAGCCCGGCGGATCAAGCGAAGGGGGTGCACGATGAACGGCATAAGCGTGATGCTTTCAGGTGCGGTGCTGTTACTTCTTTACGCCCCGGGGGTGTACGCCCAGGGAAAGAATGCGGTACCACCTTCTGCGCCATTGAGTGACGGGACAAAAGCCTGCATCGACTGCCACAAGGACCTCCACCCCGGGCTTGTGCAGGACTGGCTAGCCAGCAGACATGCAAAGATTACCCCTGAGACAGCCCTCAAGACGCCTGAGGCGGGAAGGAGGATATCGGCGACATCCGTCCCTGAGGCGTTGCGAAGCGTGGTTGTCGGATGCTACGAGTGCCATACCTTGAATCCCGCGGCCCATAAGGACAATTTCGACCATGCGGACTACAAGGTCAACGTTGTTGTCTCTCCTAATGATTGCAAGATCTGCCACCCTACCGAGGCGGAGCAGTACGGTGGGAGCAAGAAAGCGTCCGCGTTGGCCAATCTTGATAACAATCCCGTTTTCAACGCCCTGATCAATGCCATTGACGGCATCAAGGAAGTCAAGAATAAGAAGGTGGTTGCTCTCAAATCATCCGAGGCCACAAAACATGATACATGCTACGCATGCCACGGCACGCAAGTTGTCGTGAAGGGCCTCAAGACGGTCTCGACGGATGTCGGCGATATGCAATTTCCGGAGCTGGTCAACTGGCCGAATCAAGGCGTAGGGAGGATCAATCCCGATGGCAGCTTCGGGGCCTGCACGTCCTGCCACCCGAGGCACAGGTTCGCCATTGCCGTTGCGCGGAAGCCTTACACCTGCGCCCAGTGCCACCGCGAGCCGGACGTGCCTGCCTGGGACGTCTATCACGAAAGCAAGCACGGAAATATATTTTTATCCACCGAGAGGGAATGGACATTCGAGAACGTGCCCTGGGTGGCCGGTAGAGACTTCTTTGCTCCGACCTGCGCCACCTGCCATAACAGTCTCCTCTCCACACCCGATGGGGCCATGGTCGCGGCAAGGACCCACGATTTCGGATCAAGACCATGGGTCCGCATCTTTGGCCTTATCTACGCTCATCCGCAGCCTAAAAGCGGCAAGACCTATATGATCAAAAATAAGGATGGGCTGCCGCTGCCCACTACCTTCACCGGAGAGCCGGCCTCCCCGTATCTGATTGACAAGGACGAGCAAATCAGGCGGCTGGACCAGATGAAAAAGATATGCCAATCCTGCCACGCGAGCGGCTTCACAAACGGCCATTTCACAAAGTTCGCCGCTTCAATAGCGGAGTCTGACCAGATGGTGAAGGCGGCGACACTCCTCCTGCAAGGCGCCTGGGACGCCCGGCTGGCCGACAAATCCAATCCGTTTGATGAAGCAATCGAACAGAAATGGACGAAGCAATGGCTCTTTTACGCAAACTCGGTCCGGTTCGGCTCGGCCATGATGGGGCCTGACTACGCCACCTTCAAACAGGGCTGGTGGGATCTGACAAACAACGTTGCGGACATGGCCGATATGATTAGATTGAAACAGGGCGAGGGCACTAGGGGCCATCGGTAAGAGTCTATTGCACTTATGATCGGGGCGCCCTCGCCCAGCACGGGAGAACAGGGAGGCTGAACATGAGCGAAACGGCGAAAGTGCTCGTCACCGACGACGATCCTCAAATACTCGATCTAACGGCCACGATCTTGAGAAGAGCGGGGTACGACACTCTGGAAGCCTCAACGGGGAAGGAATGTCTTGAAGCGGTGAAAGCACACCATCCTGACATAGTCCTGCTGGACGTCATGCTTCCCGACACGACAGGCACCGAGCTGTGCAGACAAATAAAGGCCGATGAAAGTTTACGGGATATTTTTGTCATCCTCATGTCCGGAGTTCAGGTTTCATCTGACTACCAGGCAGACGCGCTCAATGTCGGAGCGGATGGCTATATCATCAAACCGATTTCTAATAAAGAACTTCTTGCTCGTGTTCAGGCTATGATCCGCATCAAACGGGCGGAGAACGCCCTGCGAGAAAAGGAAAGAGAACAGCAAGAGTTGATCTTGAAACTCCAGGAAGCCCTTGCGGAGATCAAGACCTTGAAGGGGTTTATCCCTATCTGTGCCTCCTGCAAGAAAGTCAGGGACGATGAAGGGTACTGGAACCAGTTGGAAGCCTACATCAGCAAGCGTACCGACGCGGTTTTCAGTCACGGCCTTTGCCCGGAGTGCGCAGGCAAGTATAAGGCCGAATTAGAGGAACTTTCCAAGAATCGCGGCTAATACCGCTTCGCCTTCAAGTGTATGCCTTCGTTGTCGCTGCGTCCTTACAGGATGCTGCGCTATCGCTCTCCCCGACGTACTTCTGAGTACGCCCGGGTACCCGCTTGCGGGTGGGGCTCCTCGCTGCCGCCCGGGGTACCCGGCCGAAGGCTGGGTCGTCCGCTTGAAGCAAATCGGTATAAGACGTCGTTCTACCGTCTCTCGATGAGCCGGATCAGGTTCCCGCCAAGGATCATATCTTTCTCGGTCTGCGGCAGGTCGATGGCTTTCACCTGGTCGAGCGCCCCCTTCATCCACGCCTCGCCCTGCTCAGGACCGAAGGGATAGTCGGTGGCGAATATGATCTGTTCGGGACCGAAGAACTTGTAGCCGCACTCCATGGCATGGACCGCTCCGTTTAAGACCGTGTCCCCGTACAGACGCTTGAAATAGTCAAGTGGGTCACGCTCCAGAGGCGGGAACAGGGAGCGTGGGAATATGGCGCGGGCATCGTAGAAGCCCTTTATCCGTTCCGAGAAGTGGGGAATCATGGCGCCCATATGGTGGGTGACGATCCTGAGATCGGGAAATTCCTGCAGGACGCCCGAAAAAACGAGGCGCGCCAGCGCCATACTCGTCTCGTAGAGCCAGCCGAAGATCTTGTCAAGCACGTACTGCTGGGACCAATCCTCCTGAAGCTGAGGATGTAACCAGATGGGGGCCTTGGTTGCGTTTGCTTTCGCCCAGAACGGCCTGAATTCGGGCGCGTCAAGTGCCTTGCCGTCTACGTTGGAGACTATATGGATGCCCGCCATGCCAAGTTCATTGATACACCGGTCGAATTCGGCAAGATACTCTTCGGTGGGTACGGGTATGTGCGCAACGGGAATAAACCGGTCAGGATGCTCGTTGGCTGCTTCAACGATCGAATCATTTGCGAGTCGCACCAATCCCGGAAGAATGTCTCGCGGCATGCCGAGCCAGACGCTGGGCCGGCCCAGCGTCAGAACCTGTTTGTCGATCCCGTGTTTATCAAGGACCCTCGCCCTGTTATCCATATCACCAAAGTAGGTGAGCGGTGCCAGTTCTTTCAATTCAACCGTCGGATACACTTTCAGCATAGCTTCCAAACAGCGTTTTGGCATCACATGCGCAAAACCATCGATGATGAGTCCCATGGTGCATCTCCTTTCAACGTTTATGCTTGATTCGCCTGCTTCTACTTAAGCTTAGCCTCAACCTTAACCTGTTCTCTATCGTCTCCCGATCAACCTGAGGAGGTTCCCGCTGAGAATCAAATCTTTCTCGGCCCGGGACAGGCCTATGCCGTCGATCTGGTCCAACGTCTCCTTCACCCACAGTTCACCTTGCTGTGGGCCAAAGGGGTAATCCGTAGCCATGACGATGTGCTCCGGGCCGAAAAACTTGTAACCACATTCGAACGCATGAACAGTCCCGCACAACATGGTGTCCCCGTAAAATCTTTTGAAATAGTCGAGCGGATCCCTGGGAAGAGTGACGAGTCCAGTGCCCGGGTAGAGATCCCGGGCTTCGTAAAATCCTTTGAGTCTTCCGGAGTTGTGAGGGACCATGGCGCCCATGTGGTGCGGGATGATCCTGAGGTCCGGGTATGCCTCCATGATGCCGGAGAATACAAGCTGTGCGAGCGTAATGCTTGTCTCGTAGAGCCAGCCGAATATTTTGTCGAGGGCGAATTCTTCCGACCATCCTTCTACAAGCTGGGGATGGATCCAGATCGGCGTCTTCGTGGCATTGGCCCTCTCGAAGAAAGGCCGGAATCGAGGGTCGTGGAGGCGTCTACCGTCAATATTGGTGAGGATCTGGATCCCTGCCATGCCTAGTTCATTGAGACACCTGTCAAACTCGGGCAGATATTCTTCCGCGGGGACCGGCAGGGTACCGACAGCAATAAACCGGTCAGGGAACTGCTTCGCTACCGCTGCCACCGTATCGTTCCCTAGCCGCGTCATCTTCGGAACCGCGTCGGCCGGGATGCCAATCCACGTGCTCGGACGGGCCAGCGTGAGGACCTGCTTGTCAATTCCAAACTTGTCCAGAACCCGCACCCTGTTTTCCATGTCGCCAAAGTAGGTGTGCTTTGCCAGTTTCCGCAGTTCGTCGGTCGGATGCACTCCCATCAGTGCTTCAGCAAAGTCCTTCGGCATTACGTGAGCAAACCCATCAATGACAAGTCCCATTGCATCCCTCCTTTTCCGGTGCCCTCATACCGATTCGCCTTCAAGTGTATACCTTCGTTGTCGCTGCGTCGCTCTTCTCGACGTACTTCTGAGTACGCCCGGGTACCCGCTTGCGGGTGGGGCTCCTCGCTGCCGCCCGGGGTACCCGGCCGAAGGCTGGGTCGTCCGCTCAAATGCAAATCGGTATTAACCTTCCGGCTTCGAAAATATTGTCCGGCGTGATGTTCAGCATGATCGACATGATAACACGTGCTATGCGCGAGTCAACATGAATTTGCGCGACCTCGGAAGAGCAGATGCCTGTTCGGCGAGGGACGTGCGCGCGGCTGCGAGATAGTCTCCGGATTGCGGAAGGCGCTTATTTACCGCCTGATTTCTGCGACCA
>JADGQN010000520.1 GCA_017881765.1 Syntrophobacterales bacterium
GAGAATGATCAGGATCTTTGCGGTCGCCATATGGTCTCCTTTACACTAGTGGAAATCTATACCATGACCGCGCTATAGCATCAATAGTTATTAAGGCGAGTCCGAGCGCGCACGCGGTCGTCCTAGCGTAGCGGTCGTCCCGCGTCCAACGGCCCCTGGACCCGCACTTTGCCGCACCGCCCTTTGCCGCCCTTTGCCGCCCTTGACGGAAATGGGTTGAAAAGGTTATAATATTGATCGAGTGCTAGGCAGGAGGTTCGGAAATGCCGATTTATGAGTACGAGTGCAGCAAATGCGGCAAGGTCTTTGAGGTCTTCCAAAGAATAACGGAGGAACCACTCACAAAATGCAAATTCTGCGAGGGGCAAGTAAACAGGCTCATCTCACAATGCTCTTTCCACCTAAAAGGGACAGGATGGTATGTAACGGATTATAAGCAGGGTGGAGCTACATCATCAGGGAACGGCAGCAAGACGGATGGCAGCAAGGAAGGGAAGACAGAAGCAAAAGCCGAGCCGGCGAAAAGCGATAGCGCTAGCGGAGCATCCTGTAAGGAAGCATCCCGGAAGGAAGCAGCCCAGACTGAGACATCCAAGACTGAGACACATAGAACTGAGACACACAAGACCGAGACATCTTCTAAAACTGAGACATCCGGAGGTACCACTTGAAACTAGGTGACAAGGTGAAATTCGCCTTCGCAAAGAAGGAAATGGAAGGCATCGTTCAGAAGTTTTTTGCAAAATCAGTATACATCAAGGCAGACTTCCCGAAAGACAAAGGGAAGATCGTCAAAAGAAAGATCAAAGATATTAAAGAATAATCCAAAACAGACTTAGTGTATAGTGTATGGTGACAAGGCTCAGTTGCCAATCAGTATCGACCACACACTAATCGCTATACACTAAACACTGCTCTTCACAGCAGCTCATTAAGCCTGCTTTCCATCTCCTCATACCGAAAGAGCCTTCCAAAGGCTACATTCAATCCCCGGGGGCACAAGCAAAGCCCTGGGATATGTTCAATGGTATCATCACTGCTGTTGATGACACCGCAAAAATGTTGAAAAAAATCAAACAGCTGGAAAGCGAAAGATAGAGGACTTCCCCTCTGATTTCAGCGCCTCCTTTTGAGGACGGGCAAACCGTGGGGGAGTGTTAGCCCCCCTGCCCGCACTAAATTCTCGCTTGACATTGCCATGCGGTACTCTATATAACCTTGTAAAGGGATCATATTGAGGAGCCGTCGTCTGCCTTCCACGTTGGTTTTTATCTTCCTGAACCGCTTTTGAATGTTGGTGCCTCGCACTATGTCGGTCATCATTGTTCCGCTGCACCAACCCCGATGCGATACCTCAATATGGAAATAAGGATAGCACAGGAGGGAGAAGATGGCCGATTGGTTTGAAGCCTTGGAACAGATGGGCCTCGCAGCAGTTAAGTGGCCCTACCCCGTAAGATACGGCGTGGAGACTGAAGTTGACTGTGACGTGGTCGTGCTGGGCGGTGGTCCGGCGGGCTGCATGGCTGCCATAAGCGCCGCTAAGGCCGGCGCAAGGGTCGTGCTCGTAGATAAGGGGCACCCCAAGAGAAGCGGAGGAGGAGGCGTCGACCATTGGTTGAACACACCTAACCCTGCTTCCCCGATCACGGCCGAGGAATGTGTGGATTGGGAGCTCGAGTCGTACAATGGTTACTGCAACGCCCTTTCCCGCTATATCGCGGCGAGGGAGGGGTATGACACGCTCCTGGAGATAGAGGAGATGGGCGGAAAGATCAGGGACACCGGGGATGAATTCAAGGGCGCTCCCTTCAGGGACGAGAAGACGAAATTCCTCTTTGCTTATGACTACGAGAACAAGTTCGTGTTCCGGGTCTGGGGCACGACGTTTAAGCCCGCTATGTATAATCGGTGTAAGAAACTGGGTATCCGGATCTATACCAAGGTAATGGTTACGAGCCTGCTCACGGCCCCCGAAGGAGAAGGTACGAAGGTCATCGGTGCCACAGGGGTCGATGCGCGTACCGGTGAATTTTATGTATTCAGGGCAAAGGCCTTCATAGACTGCATGGGTTTTAACCAGGCGAGTTGGCTCTTTTCATCAGAGTTGACGGGATTGCCCTATTTTCATCCCAATGTCGTCAGCGACGGCCCGGCCATAGCCTGGAGAGCGGGCGCTCAATTTACCATGATGGAAAAATCTTCGGCTACGACGCCACCCGGCTATTCCTTCCCGTACTACGGGACCGGCAACCCGAAGAATACGTGGTTTCCGTGCAGCATGGTCGATGTGAACGGCAAAGAGATACCGTGGGTCGATTACCAGGGTAGGTCCTTAAAGGAGGTGTCTGAACGAACCCGACCTGCGCGGGGCCAGAAGTTCATCGCTGAACGGGCTCCAGCTGCGAAATACAGATGCCCACGTATTATCGACGATCTCGCCGAACGGATACGTAAAGGTGAATTTGCCCTACCGCTCTATGCCGATCTGCCCGGCATGCCCGAGTACGAACGAAAGGCCATCTGGGGCCTCATGGTCGGCCAGGAGGGACGGTCACACATACCGGTTCTCAAGAGTTACACTGAGGCCGGATTTGATCCGACAAGAGACATGCTCCAGAGCTATATGCTGCTCGGTGGAGAACCGCATTCCGGTCAGCAGCAGGGGGTTACCCTTCCCTATCTGCGAACCTACGGTCCCTTTGCCAGTCCCGGTGGCCTGGTGACCGACTGGAACCTGAAAACCAGCCTCGAAGGCCTGTACGCCGCGGGAAGTGCGCTCTATGCGGCGAACTACTATCATCACGCGGCTGCCACCGGGAGATACGCCGGGAGAAAAGCGGCGCAATACGCGCTGAAAGCAGACAACTCC
>JADGQN010000012.1 GCA_017881765.1 Syntrophobacterales bacterium
GGACCCCTCATCTGGATGTTAACCACCTCGTCCCACACATCCACGGACATCTTGTGGAGCATGCCCGGCTTCGAGATTCCGGCATTATTTACAAGAATCTGGATCGAACCGAAGTTCTGGACGCACGCATCGATGATCTTCTGTGCATCCTCCTTCTTGGCCACATCACCCTGGACGGCAACGGCCTTCCGGCCCATCCCTTCAATGATGCCGACCACCTCTTTGGCTGCCTTGTCGTTTGAGGCATAGTTGACGATTACGTTAGCGCCCTCTTTGGCAAATTCCACACAAATCGCCCTTCCCACACCCCTACCCCCGCCCGTAACCACAGCATTCTTGCCTTCTAGTTTCATAGGCACAATCTCCTCGCGAATTTGTGAAAATAATTACAACTATGTGCTATTCTATCCGTATCGGAAAACTATGTCAAGACAAAAATGGCCTAGAAAAGACCGAGGTCCAAGGGAATATGCACTTGTGAAATTCTTGGCTGCATAAGGCAACATCACCTGACGGTTTTGGATAGGAGGGAGAGCGCACGCCCCCCTAGATCATCTTGAGTTCCAGGTGGATGATATCCCCTCTGCCTATGCCAACGCGACGCCAAGCAGGCTTGCAGGTTTTTTGTTCTTGAATCAGCGATAGTTAGCATGATAATCTGTGGCGTGCGTGCGCTCGCTCTCGACATAGGAGAAAAGAGGATAGGCTTTGCGATCTCAGACTCTCAGCAGAGCATAGCTCAGCCCCTCAAGTTATACAAAAGAGGGTCCCTGGCGCAGGACATCGACGAGGTGAAGAAACTCGTCCAGGAGCACGACGTGTCGAGGATTGTCTGTGGTCTGCCCAAGAATCTCGATGGTTCTCTAGGAAAAAAGGCGGAAGCGATCGTGGAGTTCGCCAGAAAACTTGAGGAAAAAGCAAGCGTGCCCGTGGACCTCTGGGATGAGCGGTTTTCCACGGACGAGGCCCATCGGATTTTTGACATGCACGCGTATAAGCAGAAGAAGCGTAAGCCATTCATCGACATGATGGCGGCACAGATTATCCTCCAGGGATTCCTTGATGCTCAGAAGAAGGGATAGAAGGGTTATTACGGCTGCGGTCGCACTATTCCTGATAAGCCAGCCGCTGATCCTCGCGAGCATCCCCCTGGATACCGAGGGCACTGTCAGACCCGTGGTTGTGAAGAAAGGAACACATTTCACTGAAATTGCCCGACTTCTGAAGAACGAGGACCTTATTCGCTCAAGTTCGCTTTTCATGGCATACTCTCTGTTGGCACACAGGGGCAAAATAATAGCGGGCGAGTATGAGTTAACGAAGCAGCTGTCAATCGCCCAGATAGCGGCGAAGATGGCTGTCGGGCAGAGAAAGGTTTACACCCTCAAGATCGTAGAGGGCTATAACCTTAGTGCGATAGGAGATGCTCTGCAAAAGGCGGGTATCATGGATAGGGATGGCTTTTTGCGACTGACGAAGGACGAGGCCTTTTTGAATAGGCTTGGTGTTCCCGCTGACACCTTGGAAGGATACCTCGCCCCCGATACTTACTTTTATAGCAAGGAGACAGAGGTAGACCTTTTTTTGGAGAGGATTGTCCGGAGGACCTTTGCCTTCTTTGAAAAGGAGGATGTTAAGGCTCGTATGGCCGAGCTTCGTATGAACCCTTATGGTGTATTAACCCTCGCTTCGATGATCGAGAAGGAAGCCAAGGTTGAGGAAGAGAAGCCGTTGGTTTCGGCTGTTTTTCATAACCGGCTTCAGGAAGGGATGAGTCTTGACTCCGATCCCACGGTAATGTATGGCGTCGGTATGATTCCCAAGCCTTTGACAAGGGTTGACCTGGGCGCGCCGACCGCCTATAACACTTACAGGATTAAAGGCTTACCAAAGGGGCCTATATGTACCCCATCCACGAGTTCTTTGGCGGCCGCACTTTACCCGGCCCCGAGTGACGCGCTCTACTTCGTGTCAAGAAACGATGGGACCCATGTCTTTTCCAGGCATCTGAAGGAGCATAGCCAGTTTGTGGCCATTTACCAGAAGAATAAGAAGAAGAAACCATAAAGCAAAGAAGGAGGCGATTCTATGGAAAAAGAGGTAGCTGTTATCGGTGTTGGCCAGAGTTCTTTCGTAAGAGGCTACGAGGGATCGATCAGGGAGTTGGCTTTTGAGGCCTTCAGGGAGGCGATGAAGGATGCGGGCGTTACCCAGAAGGATATTGGTGCGTCTGTATTCTGCTCGGCGCCCGAGTACGACAAACAGAGGTCCCCGGCCGGCGTTCTAGCGGAGTATCTCGGCCTTATTCCCCAGCCAACGTTCTACATCGAAACCGTCTGTTCCTCGAGCAGCACGGGTGTCAAAGTGGGCTACAGTATGATAAAAGCGGGTCTGCACGACGTGGTGTGTATCGTCGGGTTCCAGAAAATGTCCGAGATTACGTCCGCCGAATCCCAGGAGAGGATGGGGCGAGGGGCGGATATTCAGTGGGAAGCCCCGTTTGGAACGATGATGCCTGCCTATTATGCCCTCTACGCACAGGCGTACATGGCCAAGAACGGCCTGACGCACGATGACCTGATGTCGGTCCGGCTGAAATCGGCCACGTACGGCGTAGTCAACGAGCGGGCGGTCTACCGGAAGGGCGTGAAAGCGGCAGATTTTGATGCCTCGAACCCGGAAGCCAAGATGGCAGGCCCTGTTGCATGGCCTTTGCGGGTCGGAGACTGCTGTGCCAATGCAGATGGCAGCTCCTGTATAATCCTTGCCAATAAGGAGAAAGCGAAAGCTTTTTCCAAGAAACCTATCTGGGTTGTTGGCATCGGAGCCGCCTCTGAAGCGGTGAACATGGCTGCAAGGCCCGATTTTGCCAAAGGGTTGAGTGTGGGCTACGGAGCCGCTGCCCAGGCCTACAAAATGGCGGGCATAACCGCTAGTGATGTGAAGGTGGCCGAGGTTCATGACTGTTTCACCATTGCCGAGATCATGGCCTATGAGGGCCTTGGTTTTGCGCCAATGGGCGAGGGAAAACAGCTCATCCGCGAAAAGGCAACATACAAAGAGGGGAGAATTCCTGTCAACGTCGACGGCGGGCTCCTCTCCAAAGGTCATCCCATCGGCGCAACGGGCGGATCGCAGATCCGCACCATCGTGCTGCAGCTTCGTGGGGAGGCAGGTCCCATGCAGGTGGCGGGTGACCCGGGCATTGGCCTTGTCCACAACGTGGGTGGCGTTGGACTCTACGGCAACGTCACAATATTCGGGAGGTGAGCTATGGGTTTCGAGAAATTCGGGAGAAAAAGCTTTACGGCTATAACGAAGACGGCAAAGTTTGTGGACCTCTTGGTGGAGGGCAAAGTCGAAGGCACTGTCTGCAAGGATTGCGGTGCGAAATTTTTCCCACCCAGGGCGGACTGTGCGAAATGTTTGTCAAAGAATATGGACTGGTTCGAGGTGCCGAAGAAGGGCACGCTGGAGACATTTACCACCGCCTATTACGCACCTTTCGGCTTCGAAACCGATCCTCCCTACACAATGGGCGTTGTCGACTTTGGCGATGGCCTGAAGCTATTTGCGCGTCTGGCCAAGGAGATAAAACTTGAGGATGTGAAAGTAGGCATGGCGGTGACGACCCGCCCTCTCAAGTACGATGATGGTCAGATCTCGTTTGAGATTGTGAAGGCGTAGAACAGCGGTACGAGACACGTCCTTACAGGATGCTTCCTTCCAGGATGCTGCGCTATCGCTAGCAGGGGCCCGACTGAGCGGCGAGGGCCCCTGCTTATTATCTCAGCTCGGCGAGCACGGGGTCTGTAAGACTCGTGCACAGCGAGCTTGCCCCGGTCCCGTCCCGCCTTAAGGAGATGAGTGTTCTTGCCGAATATGAGACAGATGGCATGAGATTTAGGCTTCTGGAATGATAATTGCTAGATTAGCGAAGTAGATGGCCATACCATACTCTGAGAGGCCGGTAGCTGCGGGTGCTTTTCGAGTGGGAACAGCAATCTCAAGGTGGCTGAGGGTTGAAGCAGCGGCCGCACAGAAAAGGAGGAGCAGCATGGAACGGACGATGAGTGACAGACGAGGTCTTCTGATGATCATTCTGATGCTCATGACTATCGGGGTCTTCTTATCGCCGGTTGCCGGACGGGCTGGCATTCCTGGCTCCTCTGAGCGCTCTCTGCCGGATGATCCCGGCCGGTTCAACGGCTTGTGGTGGGGGCAATCTTTGGCAGAACTCAAGGAGATGAGATTCGTAAGTCCCGACCCTGTGAATTCCGGGGAGCTGTATTATGTCTGGCCGCGCGACGTCCTTCAGCTGGGTGATGCAAAGCTTGAGTATGTGCAGTATGGTTTTTGGAAAGGCGTCTACTCGTCCGTTGCCTTTGGCATTCGGGGTGTCGAGAATTGGGAAGCATTGAAGAGCATATGCTTCGAGAACTTCGAGCGTTGGCACAAACCGAATAGATATGTCGACCGGTACTACTGGGTTGGCAAACACAGCGCAATGACGCTTCGGTACGATGAAGTCCTGGCTGAAGGCCAGCTCTACGTCTATTCAAAGGTCATCTACGAGAGACAGCTTGCTCGCGAGCGACAGGGCACCGGGCGGCGATCAGGTGGGGGATTCTGGCTCTGGTAATAGCAGAACAGAGAGGTCGGTTGGCTTAGGGAAAACAGCCAAGCTGGCAGCTAGCCACCTTTACCTTGATTTCGTTGAGCAGAGTCCCGAGATCCCTTGAGGAGATTCCCTCCTCTTCCGCGAGCTTCAACGCCTGCTTGCATGAAATCTTTCCGTTCTTGCTTAATGAGTTAATCTTTTGTGTGACCTTCTCTTTGTCCATGTCTCACCTTCAATCGGAAGGTTATTAATATTGGCTAATGGTTAACTAAAAGCGTCGCGACGGCGTAGCTAATCAACCAATAATCAATAACTGTTATTTATGTGGGGTGAGTGAAGGGATTCGAACCCTCGACGCCTGGGACCACAGCCCAGTACTCTAACCAACTGAGCTACACTCACCGTTTCCCGATTTTTATCACAGTCATAACGAAAAGTCAATTGCGTCCGTAAGAAAGTCAGTAAGAAAGAAATCTGCTCCCGGATCCACAAAATCATGGAATTCGCTTGATTATTTGGTAAAAGTTTATAAAATAGTAGTTTCAATATGGACAAAGAAACCTTTATCAGCCTTGCAGAAAAGTTCTACCAGTACCTGGCCGCGGAGAGAGGAGCCTCGCCCAATACAATCAGGGCATACAAGGGAGATCTCGACAATTTTATGGCTTTCGTGGCAAAAAGTCCCGCGGGGGAGATAGACCACAAGATCATCAGGGCTTATATTGTAGCTATCTACAGGGGCCTGAAGAAGTCGTCGCTCTCGCGGAAAGTGGCATCCATCAGGGCTTACTTCAGGTTTCTTAAGAGGAAAGGGTACATAGATGATAACCCGGCCCTGCTCGTCAAAAATCCGCGGGTCGAAAAGCACCTGCCGAAATTCTATACTGTTGACGAGATGTTCCTTTTTCTTGATGCGTTGCCGGCAGACTCGTGGCTCAGCCTGAGGAATCGTGCGATGTTTGAGCTGATTTACTCAACAGGGATGCGGGCGAGTGAAGCCCTCGGTCTGGACAGAGGGAGCGTCCATCTGGATGGTGAGTGGGCATTGGTAAAAGGCAAAGGCGGGAAGGAGAGAATTCTTCCCTTCGGAGAAAAGGCGCGGGATGCGCTCAAGCGGTATCTCGATGCAAGGCAGGACAGCACGAGCATCTTGAACAAAAGCCCGCTTTTCGTGAACGCCAGGGGCGCGCGTCTCTCCTACCGGGGATTACTGAAGATTATGAAGAAACATCAACTTAAGGCAGGTCTTTTAAAGGATCTGGCGCTTCATGGGATTCGCCATTCCTTTGCTACACATATGCTCGGCGGGGGAGCCGATCTGCGGAGCATTCAGGAGCTCCTCGGCCACTCGAAACTTTCCACAACGCAGAAGTATACCCATATCTCCATGGAAAAAATTATGGAGATATACGATAAAGCCCACCCAAGAAGGTAATATGAAACGGACAACTATACTCTGTATCAGACACAAAGGCGGAGTCGTTTTGGCTGGCGACGGGCAGGTCACGCTCGGCGCCACGGTAATGAAGCATACCGCCCGAAAGGTAAGGAAGCTGTATCAGAACAAGTGCCTTGCGGGATTCTCAGGAGCGACGGCCGATGCATTCACGCTCCTTGAGAGGTTCGAGAAAAAACTGGAGGAGTTCAACGGCAACATAACGCGGGCGTCTGTCGAGCTCGCAAAAGACTGGAGAACCGATAGGCTGCTTCGAAGGTTGGAGGCGCTTCTCGTTGTTGCCGACGCAGAGCACACGTTCATCCTTTCCGGCACCGGAGATGTCATAGAACCGGATGACGGAATCGCCGCGATCGGCTCGGGCGGCCCTTATGCCCAAGCTGCGGCTAAGGCACTGGTAAAACATTCGGAACTGTCGGCGCTCGAGATTGCGCGGGAGTCGATGGCTATTGCTTCGCAGATCTGCATCTATACGAATGAACAGATTACGATAGAGGAGCTTTAAATGAGGACCTTGATCCCCAGGGAGATAGTGGAAGCGCTGGATCGGTACATCGTTGGCCAGAAGAATGCGAAGAGGGCTGTGGCGATAGCGCTCCGCAACAGGTGGAGACGCCAGATGGTCCCCGAAGAGCTGAGGGACGAAATCGCTCCCAAGAACATCATCATGATCGGCCCAACGGGCGTGGGAAAGACTGAGATAGCGCGAAGGCTTGCGAAACTTGCAAGCGCACCCTTCCTGAAGATAGAGGCTACCAGATTCACGGAAGTCGGTTACGTTGGAAGGGACGTGGAGTCGATGATCCGCGACCTTACAGAGCTGTCAGTAAACATGGTAAAGAAGGAGGAGCAAGAACGGGTACTGGAGAAGGCCAAGGAGATGGCTGAAGAAAGGACACTCGATCTCCTTATTCCCCACAAGAAAGCGGGACGTGGTCAGGATGACACTGCCGAATTGCCGGAGAACACACGCGACAAACTAAGAGTCTTGTTTCGCGAAGGCAAGCTGGACGAGCGGTTCCTGGAGATAGAGGTGCCCGATAAGGCACTTCCCATGATAGAGATATTCTCGTCCCAGGGCATGGAAGAGATGGATATGCAGCTCCGGGATATGTTCGGCAACATACTGCCAAAGAAGACCAAGAAGAGGCGGGTCAAGGTGCGGGAAGCCTATGAATACCTGATCCAGGAGGAATCGAGGAAGTTGATTGATATGGATAAGGTTGTCAATGACGCGCTGGAGCGTGTGGAACAGGCAGGCATCATCTTTCTTGACGAGATCGACAAGATAGCCAGTCGTGAGCACACGCACGGCCCTGATGTCTCAAGGGAGGGAGTACAGCGAGACATCTTGCCCATAGTCGAAGGAACGACGGTCACGACGAAATATGGCATGGTGAAGACGAACCACGTGCTGTTTATTGCGGCCGGGGCTTTTCACATGTCGAAGCCTTCCGACCTGATACCGGAGCTGCAGGGCCGTTTTCCTATCCGCGTAGGACTGGACGCCTTGAACAAAGAAGACTTTTACCGGATCCTGACCGAGCCGGAGAACGCGCTGATAAAGCAATACAAGGCCCTTCTCGCAACTGAAGGCATAGATCTCGAATTCAACGATGAAGCCATACTGGAGCTTGCCGACATCGCCCAGCGCGTCAATGAGATGACGGAAAACATAGGAGCGAGAAGGCTTTACACGGTCATGGAGCGACTTCTGGATGACATATCCTTTTCTGCGCCCGAAACAAAACAGCGCAAGTTCACTATTACGAAAAACTACGTGCGGGAGAGACTGGGCGAGTTCCTGGAAAAAGAGGATTTGAGCAGGTACATCCTATGACGGAAAAGATAGACATCCTTCTTGAAGCGCTGCCGTATATCAAACAATTTTCCGGCGCTACCTTTGTCATAAAGTACGGCGGAGCGGCCATGGAGGAGGAAAAGCTGGCAAAGGAGTTTGCCAAAGATATTGTTCTTTTGAAATACGTCGGCGTAGACCCGGTGATCGTGCATGGCGGGGGACCGCAAATAGAAAAATTGCTTACCAGGCTCGACATTCCCACACGGTTTGTGGAAGGGTTACGCGTGACGGATGAAGCCACGCTCGATGTAGTAGAGATGGTCCTGTCAGGCCTTATCAACAAGAAAATAGTCCAGGAGATACATAATAACGGAGGGCGGGCCCTGGGCCTCTCGGGAAAAGACGCCAAGCTGCTTATCGCGAAGAAAGTGGAGGATAAGGAGATCGGCTTTGTGGGTGAGATAGCGGAAGTCAACGTAAAGGTAATAAGGGAGATTTCAAAACTCGGGTACATCCCCGTGGTTGCGCCACTTGCAGCCGGTGCTGACGGACATACCTATAATGTGAATGCGGATACCGCGGCGGGCGCCATTGCCAAAGCGCTCATGGCAGAAAAACTTATCCTCCTCACGGATGTACCCGGGGTGCTGGGCAAGGATCTGAAGCCCGTATCAATGCTCAAGAAAGACGAAGTGCAGGCCCTTATAAAGAATGAGACCATCAGGGGCGGCATGATACCCAAAGTCAAATGCTGTCTCGATGCCCTGCACGGCGGGGTCAAGAAGACGCATATTATCGACGGCAGAGTGGCACACGCGCTCCTGCTCGAAGTGCTCACGGATTCGGGGATCGGGACGCAGATTTCGGGAGGAGAGTAATGCTGCAGGAAAAGCTGATTGAAAAAGGAAAGAAGTATCTGGCGAACACCTATACGAGATTCCCGATAGTCGTAACAAAAGGCGAAGGCTGCTGGCTTTGGGATATGGAGGGGAGGAGGTATCTCGATTTCCTGTCCGGGATAGCGGTCTGCAATCTGGGCCACGCCCCGAAGAGCGTTGTGGAAGCGTTAACCAATCAGGCAAACAGGTTTTTTCACGTCTCAAACCTTTTTCATACGGAGGTCCAGATTCGCGCCGCAGAGCTGCTCGTGGAGCACTCCTTTGCCGATAAGGTTTTTTTCTGCAACAGCGGGGCAGAGGCCAACGAAGCGGCAATCAAGCTTGCGCGTCGATACTCGTGGAAGAAATACGGAGAGGGAAGAGCCGAGATCGTAGCCATGGAGAACTCCTTCCACGGCAGGACCATGGCCACGCTCTCCGCAACAGGGCAGACCAAGTTCCACGTTGGCTTCAGCCCGCTGCTCGAAGGCTTCGCCTTTGTGCCGTTCAACGACCGGTCGGCCCTCGAAAAAGCGATTTCGGAGCGGACCTGTGCCATCATCCTCGAATTGATCCAGTCTGAAGGCGGTGTTTACGTTGCAGACAAGGAGTACATTAAGTTCATCCGCGAGCTGGCAGATCAGAGGGATATTCTTATCATTCTGGATGAGGTCCAGACCGGTATGGGAAGGACGGGAAAACTCTTTGGATATGAACACTACGGGATGGAGCCTGACGTCGTGAGTCTTGCAAAGGCCCTTGGCGGAGGCTTTCCTGTCGGAGCGATTATAGCGAAAGAAGGGGCAGCTTCAGCTTTCGAGCCGGGCGCCCACGCATCCACCTTTGGGGGCAACGCGCTCGCCTGCTCGGCCATTGTGGCTACAATCAATACCCTGATCGGGGAAGGGATAGTCGCTAACTGCGACAAGATGGGCAAGCTTCTGGTGGAAGGGTTGCTGGCCCTTAAGCGGAAATTTCCCTTCATGGTCGACGTGCGTGGCATGGGACTTCTGCTTGGCATCGAACTCTCAATCCCGGGAGAGCTGCTAGTCCAGGAATTTCTGAAAGAGGGTGTCATTCTTTATGCCACCAAAGGGAACGTGTTGAGGCTTTTGCCGCCTCTCATCGTCAGCAGGGAAGAGGTTGACTTATTCCTCGATATAGCCACGAGGGTCTTCGAAAGGCAGAAACCGTGAAGCGAGACTTCACAAAAATACTCGATCTAACACCGGATGAAGGTATCTACCTTCTGGAGAGGGCTGCCTTCATGAAGCGGATGAGGCAGACACGAGGAGAATACGTGCCCTTGCGCGGGAAGAGTCTAGCCATGATTTTTGAGAAGGCTTCCACGAGGACGAGGGTCTCTTTTGAACTAGGCATGGAAGAACTTGGCGGTAAGGCCCTGCACCTGAGTGCCGCGGAAACGCAGATCGGGAGAGGTGAGGCCATCAGTGATACCGCGAGAGTACTGAGCCGGTATGTGAATGCCATCATGATTCGCACCTATGCCCAGAAGACCGTAGAGGAGCTGGCACGCTGGTCAACCGCACCGGTGATCAACGGGCTATCCGACCTGTACCATCCTTGCCAGATGCTCGCCGACCTGTTTACGGTCCGGGAGCTGAAGGGCGATTTGAGACGATTAAAGATCGCTTACATCGGGGATGGGAATAACGTGGCCAATTCGTGGATTGAAGCCGCTATTCTCCTTGGCCTGAATCTGGCCGTTGCTTTTCCGGAACAATACAGACCAGCGCCGGCGGTTGAAGGACTAGCGTGCGATAAGGGCAACATAATCTTCACTAACGATCCCATGGAGGCGGCGCGTGAAGCTGACGTTATCAATACGGATGTCTGGGTTAGTATGGGGATGGAAGAAGAAAAGAACGAAAGAATAAAGGCGTTTGCCGGTTTCAGCGTGGATGAGAAGCTCCTGGAACACGCGAAGAAGGATGCTATCGTGATGCACTGTCTGCCTGCTCACAGGAACGAGGAGATAAGCGAGTCCGTATTTGAGCGGTTTCAGGATGTCATCTTTACGCAGGCCGAGAACCGGCTTCATGCCCAAAAGGCACTCTTAGAATGGTTGATGGTGGAGGTTTAGATGGTACAGGCGAAGAAGGATGTAAAGAAAGTGGTGGTGGCATATTCCGGCGGTTTGGACACGTCTATTATTTTGCAATGGTTGAAGGATCAGTATAACTGCGAGGTGATCGCCTATTGCGCCGACGTAGGTCAGGAAGAAGAGCTGGCGGGGCTCAAAGAAAAAGCCATAAAACAGGGCGCCTCGAAGATTTACATAGAAGACCTGAGAGAAGAGTTCGCGCGAGACTTCGTCTTCTTCGCCTTGAAGGCAAACGCGATTTACGAAGGGGCGTACCTTATGGGTACATCCATCGCACGGCCTCTTATCGCCAAGAGGCAGATCGAGATCGCCCGAGAAGAGCATGCTGATGCCGTTGCTCATGGCGCTACAGGCAAAGGCAATGATCAGGTGCGGTTTGAGCTTACCTGCTATGCCCTGGCCCCGCACATCAGGGTGATAGCACCGTGGAGGGAGTGGGCCTTCACGGCGCGCGAAGAGCTGATCGACTATGCAAAACAACATGGCATTGATGTTTCCGTAAGCAGAGAAAAACCGTACAGTACCGACCGCAACTTGATGCATATCAGCTATGAGGGGGGTATCCTCGAAGACCCCTGGAACGAGCCGGACGAGTCTATGTTCCGACTCAGTCTGTCTCCTGAAAAAGCGCCCGATTTTCCGCGGTACATCGAAATCGATTTCGTGGACGGCATGCCTGTTGCTGTTGACGGCAGGCTGACGGCGCCTCATGAAATCGTGATGCTTCTCAACCATATCGCCGGCGAGAACGGCGTCGGCCGCATCGATGTGGTCGAGAACAGGTTTGTGGGCATGAAGTCCAGGGGCGTCTACGAAACCCCTGGCGTGACGGTGCTGCACGTGGCTCACAGGGCGATGGAATCGATCACCATGGACAGAGAAGTGATGCATCTTCGGGACAGCCTTATTACGAAAATTTCTGAACTCATATACTATGGTTTCTGGTATTCGCCGGAGATGAACGCTTTGCGGGCTTTTATCGAGGAGACCCAAAAGGGCGTCACGGGGACGGTCAGAATCAAGCTCTACAAGGGCAACTGCATTGTTGTCGGCAGGAAGTCGGAGCGTTCGCTCTACATGAAGGATTTTGCGACCTTCGATAAAGACGCGGTTTATGACCAGAAGGACGCGAGTGGTTTCATACGGCTCAATGCGTTGAGGCTCAGGATAAAGGCCATGCTGGACGAGCGAGGCTGAAAAACAGGGTCACGGGGCATGGGGCAAGGGTCACGGGTCAACACAAGAAGCTCAAGAGTCTTCGCTGCTTGTAACATGAATCACTACGGGTGCATTCCCCGCGGCTTGCCGCGTCTCCCGTCATTCCGGCGGACGCCGGAATCCAGAAACCGGACTGGATGCCGGATCAAGTCCGGCATGACCCACAATACCCCGCTGCCTGCGGCGGGGTTGTCTATTTTGTTGTGACTTAAGGAGCCTGTAAGTGAGATTGTACGATCCCAAAGAGATCGAGGAGAAGTGGCAGAAAGTCTGGGAGGATGAGAACTTGTTCCACGTCGGGGAGGACGCGGGGAAGCAGAAGTATTACCTCCTGGAGATGTTTCCTTACCCATCGGGCAGGATTCACATGGGGCATGTAAGGAACTACTCCATAGGTGACGTCATCGCCCGCTACAAGCGGATGAAGGGCTATAATGTACTCCATCCCATGGGTTGGGACGCTTTCGGCATGCCCGCGGAAAATGCCGCAATCCAGCACGGAACACAACCTGCCGTATGGACGTACGATAATATCGCTTACATGAAGACGCAGCTCAAGAGGCTCGGCTTTGGCTACGATTGGGCCCGAGAGCTTGCAACCTGCGACGTGGAGTACTATGGCTGGGAGCAATGGGTATTCCTGAAAATGTACGAGAAAGGGCTGGTCTACCGCAAGAACGCTCCGGTCAATTACTGCAAACTCTGCTCGACCGTGCTGGCCAATGAACAGGTGGAGGACGGCCGCTGCTGGAGGTGTGGTGAAGAGGTCGTGCAAAACGAGCTGACACAGTGGTTCTTTGCCATTACTAAGTATGCAGACGAGCTTTACGAGTATGCGAACAAACTGCCCGGCTGGCCTGAGCGGGTCCTCAACATGCAGAAGAACTGGATCGGAAAGAGCCATGGCGTGGAGGTCGATTTTCCCCTCGAAAGGGGCGGCCTGCTCAGGATATTTACGACGCGACCGGATACGCTCTACGGAGTCACCTTCATGGTGCTTGCGCCCGAGCACGAGCTGGCAACGGAGCTTGCGCACGCCACTCCCTACGAAAAGGAGGTGCTCTCCTTCGTTCAAAAGGCGAGGAGCCAGGACCGGAGCTTCAGGCTGGAGCTGTCCGGGAGCAAGGAAGGCGTCTTTACGGGTGCCTACGCTATAAACCCGCTCACCAACCAGCGGGTGCCCATATATGTGAGCAATTTTGTCCTAGCGGAATATGGCACGGGGGCGATCATGTCTGTCCCCGCCCATGACCAACGGGACTTCGAATTCGCAAAGGCTTATGGACTGCCCATTGTCGTTACCATCATGCCCGAAGTTGGAGCCGAGGACAAAGTCATTGATGCGGCTTCGATGGAGGCGGCTTACGAGGGCGATGGCATCATGGTCAACTCAGGCCCCTTCAACGGGAGACAGAATAGAGAGGCGATCCCCGAGATCATCGCCTATCTCGAAGGGAGGGGTATAGGGAAAGGAAGAGTGAATTACCGCCTCAGGGACTGGGGCATATCGAGGCAGCGCTACTGGGGTGCGCCGATTCCTATCATCTATTGCGAAAGTTGCGGCGTGGTACCTGTGCCCTATAAGGACTTGCCGGTGAAGCTGCCTCTCGACCTTCAAATAAAGATGGTGGGCAAATCGCCTCTCTCAGACTACCCGGCGTTCTATCGTGTCAACTGTCCCACATGCGGCCGGGAGGCCAGACGAGAGACCGATACCATGGACACCTTCGTCGAATCGTCCTGGTATTTTCTCAGATACGCCTGCCCCGGTTACGACCAGGCACCGCTTGACCGAAAGCGGGTCGATTACTGGATGCCCGTCGACCAGTATATAGGCGGCATTGAGCACGCGGTGCTCCACTTACTCTACTCCAGGTTCTTTAACAGGGTTATGCATGAACTGGGATTCGTCAGCGTCAAGGAACCGTTTGCGAACCTCCTCACGCAAGGGATGGTCATCAAAGATGGCGCCAAGATGAGCAAGTCGAAGGGGAACGTGGTCGACCCCGATTACCTGATTCAACGGTACGGAGCGGATACAGCGCGTCTCTTCTGCCTCTTTGCCTCTCCCCCGGAAAAAGATCTCGACTGGAATGATAAGGGCGTGGAGGGATGCTACCGCTTTCTTCAAAGGGTATGGAGGCTCGTCATCGAACGTGTCGATACGCTCAAAGAGACGCTGCCGACAATCGAGCAAGACTCGGCAAGCGTTGAGAACAAGGAGATGTCCAGACTCGTCCACATGATGCATAAGACGATCAAGAAGGTAACCGAGGATGCAGAGAGGTTTCACCTCAATACTGCAATAGCAAGCATCATGGAATTGGTGAATGCCATCTATAAGTTTGTTGAGGTTGAACGAAACGACGGAGAGCTTCGACTCCTGAAGGGCGTGATTGAGCACCTCATCGTCATCCTGAGCCCCTTCTGCCCGCACATCACGGAGGAGCTCTGGCAGGCCGTCGGAAACAAAGGTTACGTCATCGATCACCCGTGGCCGGCTTACAACGAGGCATATGTCCAGGAAGAAAGAGTCACGGTGGCGGTCCAGGTGAATGGTAAGCTGAGGGACACCTGTGAGGTAGAGCGGGACCTGGACGAGACAGCCCTGAAACAGGTGGTGCTCTCTCTTGAGAAAGTAAAAAAGCATCTCGAGAACCGGGAGATTCGAAAGGTCATCGTCATCCCGAACAAACTGGTGAACATAGTATGCGACACCAATTAACGTTCATCGATATAGTTTCGTTGTCTCCTCGTCCTTACAGGATGCTGCGCTATCGTACTCCTCGACGTACTCACACGTACGCCCGGGTACCCGCGCGCGGGTGGGGCTCCTCGTCGTCGCCTCACTCTATCTTCGAATGCAAATTGGTGTCAAGCTGGACGAAGAGCTTCGCGTACGCGAGGCTGTTTGCTTCACTCTTTTTGTTTCTAAGCCTGCTCTCCTGCGGGTATACCATCGTCGGCGGCGGACAGGGCATCTTCCAGGGAGAGGTTGTCTCCCTTGATGTGCCGGTCTTTAAGAATCGAAGTCTGGAGCCCGAAGTGTCTCAGTTTTTTACCCAGGTCTTTACAAGGGAGCTCGTTACCACCGGTCTTTTTGACCTCAACAAACCGGATGCGTCGAGCATCTTGCAGGGCAGTATTACGGCAGTCACAATCATCCCCGCCACCCTTAACGCGAATGGCCTGGCCATACAGAAGATTGTCTACGTTACTCTAGGTCTCGCTCTCTCAAAAAAAGATGGCCGATCGATCAAGAACTGGTCACTGGTGGATGCGGAAGTTTACGACGTTGGTGATATAAATCTGGAAGATCCTAATAAGAAGGAAGCACTGAAAAGAATTGCCGCGAGGATGTCGCGCAGGTTTGGCGCATTGATTATCGCCGACATAGACCGCAAAGCCTTATGACGGGCGGCCTTTCGCGCCTCCCTTCGTTGCTTTCAGCCTGCTCTACTTCGACGTACCGTGCCGGGTGACCTTTCGCGCCTAACTTTGTCGACTTCGGGGGTCGCACGATCCTCAACGTACCCCAAGGTACGCCTCCGGTCGGTAACCCCTCGCCTTCGCGTTATGCATCGAAATTCCACCCGGCATATAAAAAGCGCTGCACGCAGGTGGGTTCTTCTCTATTTGAAAAACACTTTGCGCATCCACCGAGTAATACCCCGGCTGCTAAACGATTTCAAATCAATGAATTATCGAGAATTACCAATTGAAACAGAGTATAACGCAGGCCACCTATGTGGTTCTTCCTGAGTTGGTGGTATACTTGGTTTATGGTAAAAAGGGAG
Organism: Syntrophobacterales bacterium; assembly: GCA_017881765.1. GTDB lineage: Bacteria > Desulfobacterota > Syntrophorhabdia > Syntrophorhabdales > WCHB1-27 > JADGQN01. The sequence goes on from JADGQN010000012.1 coordinate 15,897, forward strand.
TTCTTATCATGGACATGAATCTCCTGGTGACGGGAGCTACGGGTTTCATCGGGCGCCACCTGCTGCGCCACCTGGCGCGCCGTCATCCCGAGCTGATCGTCTTCGGCGTGGGGCGTGACCGCGCTCGACTCGATCGCTGTGGTCGACTCCATGCCGCCTTCGTCCCAGTGCTCGCCGAGCTCGATGAGGCGTCGGCACCGAGCGATATCGAGCGGCAACTGGACGGCCGGCGCGTCGATCGGGTGATTCATCTGGCCTCCTGGGTGGCCACTCCGCGCGAGGACCTCGACGGATGGGAGCGCCTGCTGCGCAGCAATTCCCTCGGGACGATTCATCTCTGGCGCTGGATCGAGCGCCGGCCCGTCGAGGATAGACCCGACGCTGTGATAAGTACCAGCAGCATCACCGTCTACGGGGATCCGCTCGTTCAACCTGCCGACGAGGATAGCCCAACGCTCCCCACCACTTTCTATGGCTTGAGCAAGCTCGGTGGCGAGCTCTACGGGGCATACTTTGCCAAGGCGCTGGGACCGGCGCTCGTCGATCTTCGACTCGGCTATGTCTATGGCCCCGACGACGAGAGCCCCAAAGCGATCTATCACTTCATCGCCAGAAGCCGCACCGGCGCGCCGATCACCATCACGACGAGCCCGCTCGTTTACCGCGACTACGTCTTTGTTGGCGACGTCTGCCGTGTCCTCGCGCAACTCGCGATCGGGCCGCCGCCGTCCTCGCAGTTGATCAACTTCTCGGCGGGCCGCGGGGTCAGTCTTCTCGAGCTGGCAAGGTGCATCCAGCGGGGCACCGGTTTCCAATCACCCATCCGCATCGCGCCTGGTCGCGGTGACTTCCTCTCCGGCTGCACCGTCCAGACCGTCGAGCGTGCTCGACAGCTCGTTGGCCGCTTCACCAGCATCGACGAGGGCGTGGCCATGACCATCGCGGGAGAGACAAACCCGGAGGAGACGAACAATGACTGCTAGCGCTCCTGTCGTGGTTCTCGGCGGCAGCGGTCGTCTCGGATCGCGTTTCGTCGATCTTCTCCTTGAGCAATGTCCCGAGCGGGCGGTGCTCAACATCGACCTGCGCCCTCATCCGCGCGTCCGGACAATCAGCTGCGACCTGATAGCCCCTCCACAGAGCCCCTCGTCCGAGCTGGCGGCGCTTGGACGCTTCGACCTGGTCAGCCTTGCCGCGTGCATCACCGTCGAGGCGGGCGGCCAAGGACAAACGCAGGCGGAGCAGCTGTTCGCCACCAACGTGACCGGAATCCTGCGCTTGGCGATGGACTGCCGGTCGCATCTCAATCGAATCGTCCACGCCAGCTCGCTCGAGGTCTACGGCCCGTCCGACGGGAGTGATTTCCTCGAGGATCGCCCTCTCCGGCCCGAGACGGCATACGGAATTAGCAAGCTGCTTGGCGAGCAGGGACTTCGTCTGCTCTGCACCGCGACCGGAGTTTCCCTGGTGACTCTACGATTCGGTAGCCTCTTCGGGCCCGAGGAGCCGCTCGGAAACGCCCTCTCGACCTTCCTCGGCATTGCCGGTCGCGACGGCACGATCGAGGTGCAGGGTGACGGATCGGGTCGGCGAAGCTACATCCATGTCGACGACGCCGCGCACAGCTTGCTGGCCGCGCTGGCCTTCGACGGCTCAGACGTGTTCAACATCGCTAACCCCGAGCTGGTCACGGTGCGTATGCTCGCCGAGTGGGCCATCGAGGTTCAGGGACGGGGCCGCATCGCTTACGTGAAACCCGAACTGCGACCTGTGCACCGAGCGCTCGACACGAGAAAGATGCTCGGCCTCCTGCGCTATCGCCCGACGATGAGCACGGTCGAAGGTATGGGGCGCGTGCTGGCTGCCACGAGTCCCAACTGATATCGTAGCTGCCCTGCGTGCGGTCGTCTCACCGGGGCGCTCAAGCTGTTGTACACACACAATCTGCTTTTGCATTTCTTCCTACTGCGGTTCAATGAATAATAGCTTCCGCAGAAGGAAGACGGTTAAGTAGGACTGCGTGCGGATTATCACTTGTAACAGTGAGTTTTACGAAACCACTCGCCGCAAACGAGTACAGGAAGAAATTGATAAAATTGCAGACTTCTATTTTTTTCAAACAAATGAGAATGACCAAATTGCGCGTATAGTACCTACTAATCTTGCATTCAGCATATCATGAAGAACTGTGGATTACGAACTATGGATTACGGATAGAAAGCAAGGATTGCGGTGTTAATACCATCACATTGCAAATATCTGAAGAGCGTCCACTTCCGTCGTCCTCGTCTCCGTCATCGTCTTCTCTTCTCAAGCCGTTTGAGCAGGTAATAGTTGACAAAACCTATTACCCCCATAGCGAACAGGAAAGCCGGATATGCAATCCTCCAGTTGTGAGGTCCGGTCATCATAGACCACTCTGACATCCCGCCTATTCCAGCCAGGAGTGTGAGCGGCATAAAGATGGTGGTGATGAAAGTCAACCGCCTGACTATCACGTTTGTCTGGTTGGCGGCTTTGGCCATCTGATTGTTCAGCGTCGACTGGAAGAGGTCTTGACCTTTTCCATGACACAGAATGATGATCTTAAATCCGCGTTTCATTTTGCTCTCTTTTCCGGCAACCGTGGAGCACCAGCCCCGTTCGCGGCGGCATTGCCTCGCCGACGATGTACCCGCCTGTAACAGCGTAGTGACCCCGCCCAAGCAGGTCTGCAAGGTCGGTCCCTTCCGGCAGGCGTCCTTTAACCGGTACGTGGACGGGGTATGGCTCCCCGCCGTTGTTCAAGATAACGGCGATCTTTTCTATGGCATGCTGCCGCAAAAAGGCATAGATGTTGTGCCGGTTGTCGGCGTGCAAAGTTATGAACGTGCCACGCCGCAATGCGGGATGAGCTTTACGTAGCGCCACATATTTCTTGAATGTTTCACGCAAATCAATGTCCCATCCGTCTTCGTCCCACTGCATCGCTGCCCTTCCTTCGTGACCGGCAACGGGCACGCTCACCATCCCTAATTCATCGCCGTAATAGATACACGGTGCGCCGGGAACGGTCATCTGGAAGAGGACGGCCAGTTTGAGTCTGGCCTTATCTTCGCCCAGCACGGAAAGGATACGTGGAGTGTCGTGACTGCCCAGCACGTTGAGTTGAACCTGGGTCACTTGCCAGTCATACAAGGACAGCATCTCGTTAATGCAGTGGGCAAAAGTTTCGGTCTTGATCGCCCGCAGGCAATATCCGCCGGGGCGCGCGTGGGTGTCCAGCTTTGAGCTGCCAAAGAAACACTGCACAGCGCGGTTGAATACATAGTTCATGACGGCATCAAAACGGTCGCCGCGCAGCCACTCTTGTGCCGGATGCCATATTTCGCCGATGATGTATGCTTGCGGGTTGGCCGCCTTAACCCGACGGCGGAATTCTTGCCAAAACGACTCGTCATCAATCTCTTCGGGTACGTCGAGCCGCCAGCCGTCAATGCCGAATTCTACCCAGTGGACGGCTGTGTTCAGCAGAAATTCACGCACTTCCGGATTAGTGACGTTGAACTTGGGCAGAGGTGGCAGGTTCCACCAGCAGAAATAGTTGGTGTCCCATGTTTTCCCTTCGGCGGTGGCCTGGGCGTTGTAAGGAACGAGCGCCTTGCTGCGGTCTTTGATGGTAAACCAGTCCACATAGGCCGACTTGAGGCCGTTTTCGAGGATGTCGCTGAATTGCAAAAATCCGCGGCTGGCGTGGTTGAAAACTCCATCGAGGATGATACGAATGCCGCGCCGATGCGCTTGGTCGAGCAGTTCGCGGAGCGCTGCATTGCCGCCGAGCATGGGATCAACCTGGTAATAATCATGGGTGTGGTAACGGTGATTAGAGGTCGATTGAAAGATGGGACAAAAATAGATGGCATTGATGCCCAGATCGGTCAAATAGTCGAGATGTTCAACGACGCCCAACAGGTCGCCGCCCTTATAGCCGTGAGGGCCGGGAAGATCGTCCCACGGAACAAGCCCGCCTGGTTTGGAAACGCGCTCGCTACGCGCAAAGGTATCGGGAAAAATCTGATAAAAGATGGCGTCCCGAACCCAATCCGGTGTTTGAACCGGCCCATCCGGAGTTTGTTCATGAATATGGTCTGTATCTTGCTGAGACATTGGTTACCTGTTTTTCTTCGTTTTCTGTCAATACAGGATATATCATTAAAGCAATCACAAGTCTTCTCATTTTTTGTTGTCTCCTTTATCATTATTCATTACATCATTGTGACAGACCTTCTTCACGTCAAAACTTCTTATTGGATCAAGCTTCTCCTTTCCTATCAACATATAAAAATGCACCAAATATTTAGAACCTATTCATCCTGTTATACAGGAATTAATGGTAGGAGGAAGCAATCGCTGAAAACGATCTCTACGATTTTCAAAATCGCTCGAGCTCTTCAACAAAGCAGCGCATACTGCCTACAACTTTTGACCGGCGCCCAAATAGAACCGAGTGAACATACCTGTTTAAAAGTGACAAACGGTTTCGTTCTTCGTATGTCCTGTAATTTCCGGTTGGCAAAAGCTATTAGCCAAGAAACTTGACAATTCACATTTTATGGATAAGTATTCATCCATACCCAGTAGCCTTAATATGGGCACGCAGTGCGACGTTTGTAGGTGTTTGCAAGAAGGCGAAAACTCATACAATGGTCAAACCATCCGCCTTGGAATCGGCAATGCACAAATTGACTAAATTTTAGTGTCCGTGTAAGAGCGCTGTACAGGGGGGGGTGTACATGTCTAAGAATAAGATAAACGGTGGCTGCAAATCGGGTGGTGGCAAAAACCGTGAGAGGCCGGGTGAGGAAGATCTTTCCTTGTTTTCGAGTGCTAGAAACAAATTTATCTCCAGGCGCGATTTCATCAAAGGGGTCATCTCATCAGGGGCCACGATCGCCGCCCTCGGTTACATGCCCGGATCTCCCGGACTCAGCCGCGCGCGGGCTGCTTCACCAGGTGCAGTCGAACGTCTGATCAGCCTGAAGGTTAATGGACGGACCCGCAGGGTCGACGTCCTGCCACAGGAAACGCTCGCGATGACGCTTCGATACAAACTGGGTCTTACGGGAACCAAGTTGAGCTGCGACAGGGGGGAGTGCGGAGCATGCACGGTCCTCATTGACGACGTGGCTCACTACTCATGCACCACGCTGACCCACAGCGTCCGCAATCGCAGCATCACCACGATAGAAGGGCTTGAAGGCCCATCGGGCGAACTTCACCCGGTGCAGAAGGCCTTTGTTGAGGAACTGGGCCCGCAATGCGGTTATTGCACGCCTGGCCAAATAATGTCGGCAGTTGCGCTGCTCAAGGAAAATCCCCACCCGACCCGTGAAGAGATTCTGCTTTCCATGTCCGGAAACCTGTGCCGGTGCGGATCCTATGACCACTATTTCAGGGCTATCACGCGCGCGGCCCAAGGAGGCTAAATGGACTATAAACTCGTAGGAAAAGACTTTACACCGCCGGACGTGGTCGCCAAGGTGACGGGGCGCGCTAAATATACTGAGGATTTCCGGGCAGAAGGCATGCTCTTCCTCAAGTTATTCTTGAGCCCTTTACCCCACGCCCGTGTAACCAGAATCGATGCGAGCGATGCTTTGAAAATGAAGGGGGTTGTGGCTGTGATGACGGCAGACGATCTGCCGAAAATTGACCCACCGGACAATACGATGCTGACCAACGAACCGGTATACTTCGGCCAGCCGATCCTGGCGGTAGCAGCGACAGACGAGGACACGGCCACAAACGCCGTTGAGATGATCAAGGTTGACCTGCAGCCGTTGCCCTTTGTCATGGATCCGCTTGAGAGCCTCTATCCCGGAGGGCCGGATGCACAGAGCAACGGAAACGTCTCGAGCGATACGGTGAAATTGCAGACAGTCAAGTGGAAGGCGCAGGATTTCGCCGCGGCGCGTGAAGGTCAACTCCCCATGGGAACGGCGTCAGAGGAATGGTCCTATGGAGACCTCGAAGCCGGGTTTGCTGCTGCCAAAGTAGTGCTGGACGAGGTTTTCGTCACGGCCAGCTATAGCCATATGTCGCAAGAAACCCGTTCGGCCATGGCTTACTGGCAAAACGGCAAGTGCTACGTGCATGGCTCCTGCCAGAGCTTGACCAATGCCGTTCCGGGACTCGCCAGATATATAGGCATCGATCCTTCTCAACTGGTATTCATAGCGGAGTACTGCGGCGGCGGCTTCGGCTCAAAAGGATCCGCCTATCCTACGATGGCACTCCCCGCCCATATGTCCAAGAAAACCGGCCGGCCTGTGATGTGGCGTGCCAGCCGTGCCGAGGAGTACTATGTCGGATCAGGCCGTGCAGGCTATCAGGGCCGCGTTAAGATCGGCTTTCGCGCTGACGGGCGTATCACCGCGCTCGACTTATATATCGTACAGGATTGTGGTGCAACCACCGGTTATACTGATTATCAAGCTGCCGGCGCATGTGTTTCCATTCTGTATCAGCCTTTAGCCATGCGCTGGCGCGGCATCCCTGTTCTGACCAGCACGCCGTCCAAGGGGGCCCAACGCGGTCCCGGTCAAAACCAGATGGCTCCCGCCATAGAACCGATCATCGACAAGGCGGCGAGGCAGCTCGGCCTCGACCGGGTAGCGATACGCAGGATCAACGCCCCTGACTCCAGCGGCAAGGTCTTTGATATGCGCCAGAAGAAGCTGGAGCCGCTCACCAGCGCTTTTCAGAAGGAAGCATTGGACAAGGGTGCAACACTTTTCAACTGGGAAGAAAAAAAGAAAATGAGCGGTCAAAGAAAGGGCTCGAAGGTGATCGGCGTCGGCGTCGGTCAGTGCTATCACGGCGGCGGAAGCAGCGGGTTCGACGGTCTCGTACGCATCACACCGGACGGCAAGCTTCACATTCATAACGGCGTGGGTAATCTGGGCACTTACTCCTATGCGGGAACTGCCCGGGTTGCAGCGGAAGTTCTCAACTACCGGTGGGACCACTGCGTAATCGAATTCGGAAACACCGGCCGGCATCTGCCGTGGAACCTGGGACAGTACGGCAGCCTTACCGCTTATACCGAATCACGAACCAACTTTGTCGCTGCCACGGATGCAAAAACTAAACTGCTGGAAATCGCTGCCGGACAATTAGGGGGAACGCCGGACGACTATAGCTTAGCCGATGAGCGCGTCGTCAGTAAATCCGATCCTTCCAATCCATCAAAGAGCCTTACCTATGCGAAAGCTGCAGAGATCGCAATCGGACTGGGAGGAAAGTACTCAGGTAAGGAGCTGCCAAACGACATTAACCCGATAACGAGGCGTGCCGCCGGCGCATTGGCCGGCACGGGCTTGATCGGCGTCTCCAAGGATAATATCAAGAGGACCGCTTCTGTTCCCTCTCTGGTTGCCGTGTTCGCCCAAATCGAACTGGACCTGGAGACGGGCAAGCTCAGAATCCTCGATCTTGCAGCAGTCGCCGATTGCGGAACCGTTCTCCATCCGCAAAGTTTCCACCATCAGATGAACGGCGGCGCTGTGTGGGGCATAGGCATGGCTACGCTGGAACGGTGGGTCTACGATCCTGAAATCGGCCGTCCTGCCAACCGGAGCTTTCACACGCAAAAACCGCCAGGCTGGATGGATGTTTCGGTCGACATGAAGGTGGACGCTGTACATGCGGCTGATCCGCAAAACCCGGTGGGTGTCAGAGGCATGGGGGAGCCTATTATGGGCGGCACCGCATCAGCTATCCTGTGCGCCATCTCCGATGCCCTGGGCGGCCACCTCTTCCTTCGCCACCCTGTTTTGCCTGATATGATCTTGAACGCGGCAGCAGGCAAAGCGCAAGCCCATAAACCCCTTGCGGTCAACACCCAGTGATGGAGTGAAGCCATGATTACAGATATGATGACGCCTTTTGAGCTTTACCAACCTTCCCGTGTGGATGACGCGCTGGCCCTTCTCAATCGTTACGATAAAGACGCATGGAAGCTGGCCGGCGGGAACGACAGCTTCGACTGGTTCAAAGACAGGATTAAACGTCCCAGGGCGGTTATTGATCTGAACGGGATCGCGGAGTTGAAGGGCGTCCGCGAGACCGCAGACGGAATCGAGATCGGCGCCTTGACCACTCTTGCAGAAATCGCGCGAAATCCTCTCGTTCGCCAGAAGTACGGTCTGCTGGCTGATGCAGCCCGGAAGGTCGGCAGCCCGCAGATCAGAAATTCGGGCACTCTTGGCGGCAACGTTGCCCAGGACACTCGCTGCTGGTATTACCGGGATGGTCTCCCCTGCCACCGGGCAGGTGGAAATACCTGCTATGCCTCAAGACCGACGAGCATGAACCGGGAACATGCCATATTCGGGGCCAATCGGTGTATGGCCGTCAACGCCTCGGACACTGCGCCGGCCCTGGTGGCCCTTGAGGCGAAGATGGTCATACGGAACCCACAGGGTGAGCGCGTGGTGGAGGCAAAGGATTTCTTCATTGGTCCTTCGGTCGACATTACGCGGATGACCATTCTGACGCCCAAGGACCTCTTGTCCGCAATCCGGATCCCTTCAAAATTTGCCAACGCTCAGTTCTACTTCGAAAAGGTTTCCGACCGGGAAGCCTTTGATTTCGCCCTTGTGAATGTGGCCTCTGCAACGATCGTCAAAGGCGGCGTCATTGAGCAGTCCTCCATTGCTTGTGGAGGTGTGGAAAGTGTCCCCCGACATCTTAAGGTGGTCGAGGACGTAGCGAGAGGCGAACGGCAGAACGATGCTACTGCAAAGCTGGTGGGACAGGCTGCTGTCCGTGGGGCCGCACCCTTGAATTACAATCAGTTCAAGATCGTACTGATGCAGAACCTTGTGGCTCGCGCGATCCGGGGAGCCTGAAAGGGATCTGCGGCTAAGAGCCTTTAAACGAGGAGCGGGCAAGCAATGTCAAAGAACAAGGATCAACAGCACGAGTTAACTGAGCGCATCAACACGCTCGAGGAAGCCTATGAGTTCATGCTCGCCTACGCTGCACAGGGGCGGCAAGGTGATGAGGAATCGGGCACGGGTGACAATATTCGCACCTTCCTTGAACGGGCTGACGCCGCGCTCGAAGGCTTAGGCCCTCTTTCCCATGCGGTCTTTCAAGGCCTTGGCACGGTGCCAGCAAGTGGCTATCAAGAGTTTATTGAGGTGCTTGGAGAAGACGCGCAAAAAGCACAGGCCGCTATCCGCATGGTATTATCCCTGCCTTCAATCAGCTCGCAACTGACAGACAACCTGAACTCTTCCATCCATTTGCGCACATTGCTTACCGACCTGTTCTTGATCGATGAAGTGCTGAAGACGACTTACAAGGTGATTAAAACATAGTTAAAGCTTCTAAGGAATTGCGAGTTTTATGAAAACTCGACCTCAACAATGTGCCTGATGTATTCTTTACCGCGAGACAGTGGGGACATGTATTATCTATCTACATCGCCGGTTAAATCCCAAAATCTATGTTTTTAGACATCGGAGCTACAAAAAAACAGAAGGGGGGTAGTCGGTTAGCTCCAGCTGTGCTACAATACAAGGGCAAACTTCTCGCATGATGAAGGAACAGTGGGACCGGTATTGGTATCAGGACGTG
>JADGQN010000151.1 GCA_017881765.1 Syntrophobacterales bacterium
TCGAACGCCGCGAGTAGCTGGAATACCTTCTCGGCTATTTGAGGACTAAGCGACCCCACCCCGCAGCTCGGCGTCACAAACCATTCTCGCCATTTGGTGCCGGGATCAATGGCCTTGACGCTATCCCCAAACTTATGCCAGAGCGCTACCATATCTTCTACGGAACACGACAGAACCGCTTCTGACGACGGCACAATGCCAGGCGAGATGGCACCGCCCTTCCTGAAGAATGCTGCCAGTTCATCCTTGAAGTAAAAGATCGTTTCCAGGAAATTGAAGGCATCGTAGTTGATTATATCCGCATCGACACTGAAAAGCACTGACCAGTCCGTGTTGCCGCAGCAATGGACGCCTCTTCTCACCCCGAGTCCCCCCAGCACTTCATTCATCAGGGAAACGACGTCAGATTTCGCGATCGAGACATAGGCTGAACCGAAGGAAACCATGAATGGCTCGTCGAAAAAGATCATCACTTCCTTTTCAGGGAAGCGGCTTTTGATAAAGGAGATCATCCACGCAGCCTTCATATGCAAGGCCTTCTTTATGATGTCGAAGTACGCACTGTTATAAATGACAGGCTGGCCTTTCTCGTCTTTGAGGCCGAGGCCGATGGTGAACGGGCCGGTAAGCTGCCCCTTGATGATTTGCACATCATCCTTGATCTCGGGAAGTCTTTCAAGAAGTCTGTAGAGCCCCGGAGCCGCGGCCTCAGATACGCGAAATGCCTCCAGGTTGCGCGTTGCAACGTCTTCGTAGAAGCGCTCTATACCGGAGGTACTGGCCGTGTCGACATATACCCTCTCCCCCTGCTCATCAATTATTACAGAGGGCACTTGCTCCAGGAACTGAACGTACATATCTTCTAAGAAGGAGCGTTTAGGTAGTTGAGGCCAGCAAGGGACTTCTCGACATGTGGAGAACACGTGATCTATTGCTTCATCAACATGTATGAAAGGTAAGCTGCCAATGGTCGTAATCATACGCGCACCTCCCTTAGTCTAACAAGTTCTAACACACGTGCGGCGCCTAGTCAAAGAGGCTGGGCTCTACTGGGGATTGGCCAAAAGTTCTTGACTAAATCCCTCAGTTTAATCATAATATTGCAAATTTTTGCAAGGGAGGTAAGGTATGAGAGTTGTTTTTCGGTCGACATTTCTTTCTCTGGCGCTGCTTGCTGTTTTTCTGCTCGTTGGAGTAGCACAGGCAGCGGAGGCCCCCAAGGGACCGGTGGTCATCAAGGCGGATGGCGCAAAAATGGCGCCCGTCACCTTCCCGCATGCCGTTCATGTTGATAAGGTGAAGGTGGAGTGCGCAAAGTGCCACCACAAGGACGCCGATAACCCAAAGGCCTGTAAGACGTGCCACGACATCAAAGAAGTGAAGGATAAGGCACCCAAGATCCAGGACGCGTTCCACAAGGTCTGCCAGACTTGCCACAAGGAGCAGGCCGAAAAGGGAGCAAAGGCACCTACTAAGTGCAATGAGTGCCACAAAAAGTAATGGCGGGAGGGAGGGGCAACCCCCTCCCTCACCCACCTTTCTCGACCAGGTCTACGAGTTTCTTTCCTCTGTAACGCTCGCCATTGCTCTGCTGGCATTCATTGCCGTAACGTCCATTTTCGGGACGCTTATCAAGCAACAGGCAACGCCTGCAGAATACCTCTCCTTTTATTCTGACAGCACCTATGCGATCATCAGGTTTCTCGGTCTTGATGATGTGTTCCACAGTAGATGGTTTGTCGCTGCTATAAGTCTGTTCGTTCTCAATATGATCTTCTGCAGTTTGCCGAGGTTCATCAAGCTACTCAGGAGCAGAGCCCTCATAAAGGTGCCCAACCAGAAGACACTCGATGCGATGGGTCTGCGCTGCCTGGTGCCGGGAAAAAGAATTGAGGATGTGGCCGGCGTTTTCAAGCGATACAGAAACGCCCAGACTAATGAGGGCAGCCGGGTGCTCGAGCGAGGCTCTCTGGGGCGGTACGCCGTTTACATGGTGCATCTCAGCATTATCCTTATTCTGGTCGGTGGCCTCATTGGCTCCCTCTTCGGTTACAGGGGGCCGCTGACGCTTGCCAAAGGCGAGATCAAGGACTCGGTTACGGCGAGAGGCAACAAGGGAGAAATTAGACCTCTTGGCTTTGCCCTCAAGCTCACCGACTTCAAGGTCTCTTTCTATCCTTCCGGCGAGCCGAAAGATTATGTCAGCAACGTCGATGTGATGGAAAACGGAAAGAGTGTCCTGCAGAAGAGTATCAGGGTCAATGACCCTTTAAACTACAAGGGCGTGAATATCTACCAGTCGAGCTACGGGAGCAACCCTCTTTTTGTTTTTGATATCGGGGGGGAACGGGTGGAACTCGGCCAGGGGGGTGTCTACAAAAAGGAGAAGCTCCACCTGATGGCCGTGCGGTATGAAAAATCGGTCCACAACTTCGGCCCCGGCGTCCTGGTAGCCTATGTGCAGGAGAACGGTCAACCCCAAACCTCGTGGTTCCTGAAAGACGTTCCCAGACTGAGGGAAAGGAGCATCCTTGGCACTACGGTCCGGCTTGACGATATCAAGGAGGAATTTTACACGGGCCTGGAAGTATCGCGTGACCCCGGCGTCTGGGTCGTCTGGTTCGGCTTCGCTCTCATCCTCTTCGGCCTCTGCGTGAACTTCTTCTTTTATCATAGGAGGATCTATCTGGTAGAAGTGCCTAATAAGGGCGTGCTCGTGGCCGGTACAGCCCTGAAGAACAAAGAAGGGTTCAAGGAAGAATTCGAAAAACTGAAGGGGAGACTTGGATGTTCGTAAGCAATGAGATCCTCGCTGTTGTGACCTTTTTATACCTTTTCCTCTTTTTCGGGCACCTCGTTTACTTTGCCGCAAAGAGTGAACGGGTGCTTACCTTCGTCTGGGTAGCGCTCTACATCACGTTCGGACTCCACACAGCAGGGCTCATTGCGCGATGGGTAGAATCGTACAGACTTTCCGTGGGCCATGCGCCCCTCTCGAACTTCTATGAGTCGCTCATCTTCTACGGATGGTGTATTTCACTTACGGTCATCAGCATGAAGAAGAGGCTGAGGTTCCCGTTGCTCACCATGTTCGCCTGCCTCATCGCTCTGGGTTTTATGGGATACGCTTCTTTCTCATCATCGGTCGACAAGAAGATCCAGCCCCTTATCCCGGCTCTCCAGAGCAACTGGCTTCACATACATGTTTTTACCTGCTTCATAGCTTACGCCGCATTTGCCGTCTCCTTTCTCGCTGCCCTCTTCTCGATCTTCAACTGGAAAAGGATTATGCCTCCTGAGGAAACGCTTGAGGAGCTCAACTACCGGTCTGTAATGGTAGGATTTCCCATGCTGAGTGCGGGAATTCTCACGGGCGCCGTGTGGGCCCACTACGCATGGGGATCGTACTGGAGCTGGGACCCAAAAGAAACCTGGTCGTTGATCACCTGGATTTTTTATGCGCTCTTCCTGCACGCGCGCTTCGCCCGCGGGTGGAAGGGCAGGCGCATAGCCCTGCTTTCCGTCATCGGCTTCGCCAGTGTCATTTTCACCTATTTTGGTGTAAACTTTATTCTTTCCGGATTGCATAGTTACGGAGCAGCGTGAAAAAGCGAAAACCAAAAAGCCTGGTGCTGTCTGGGAACGGCATCAACTGCGAGCTGGAGACGGCCCATGCCAACAGGCTTGTCGGGTTTGACACGGACATCGTCCATATCAACTCGCTCCTTGACGGCAGCAAGAGCATCCATGAGTACCAGTTTCTCAACTTCCCCGGCGGCTTCCTCGACGGGGACGATCTGGGCTCAGCAAAGGCGCAGGCAGTCAAATGGAAGTATCAGAAGGTGCACGCCATCGATAGGCCGTTCCTCGATGAGCTGATCCGCTTCGTGGCTGACGGCAAGGTGATCATAGGCATATGTAACGGCTTTCAGCTCCTGGTCAAGACGGGGCTCCTGCCGGCTCTTGCAGGACAATACGGCGAGCAGACGGTCACGCTTACATTCAACGATTCAGGGAGATTTCAGGACCGTTGGGTCTACCTGAACGTACGCCAACTTTCCTCTTGCATCTTCACGAAAGATATGGATAAAATTTACCTTCCGGTACGTCACGGTGAGGGGAAGCTTGTTACAAAAACTGAGGAGGCCCTGCAACAATTGAGAGATGAAGGGCACATAGTCATGCAGTATGCTGACGAGAATGGACATATAACCGCAGAGTTTCCCTGGAACCCGAATGGCTCCGCCGATTCCATCGCCGCCCTGTCTGATACGTCAGGCAGAATCTTCGGCTTGATGCCTCACCCTGAGGCTTTCGTCCATTACACGCAGCATCCACACTGGACGCGTGAACGTCTTCCGGAAGAGGGAGCAGGCCTAAAAATTTTCAGGAACGCTTACCAGTACGTTGTCAACAACCTTTAGCAGTGGAGGAGCTTTTACATGAATAAGACCGACATCGTCAACAAACTCGCCGAGAAAACCGGCATGAACCAGAAAGTAGCCAAGATCGTTGTTGATACCATCACAGAGAGCATCAAGAAAGCCATCGTTAACGGTGAACGGGTCGAGATAAGGGGCTTTGGCAGCTTTTCCGTCAGGAAGTACAAACCATACAAGGGACGGAATCCGAAGAATGGCGAAGTTGTCGAGGTGCCGGCAAAGAAACTCCCTTATTTCAAGGTTGGCAAAGAGCTGAAGGAAGCGATATCCAAAACCTAAAAATCCCCCCAATAAGGTCGAAGCGTCTGCTTTACCTGCTTAATCGTCTGCTGCACCGCGCTTGAAGGAGTCTCCTCGTAGTCCTGCGTGTAGAGCGGCGTTTTGCGTAGCTGCAGGATGACAGCTTTCGTCGAGTTGGTCAGCCCCGAAAGATCATAACCACCTTCAAGGACAAAAAGTATCCTTTCCTCGCATAACTCTTTTGCCGCGTCCATCAAGAGCTTTGTCATCTTCGTGAAGCCGCTTTCCGTTACCGTCATACCGCCAAGCGGGTCACTGCGGTGGATGTCAAAGCCGGCAGATACGAGGATGATTTCCGGCTTCCATTTGCGCGCCACCGGCAGCACGATCTCTTCAAACACGTGCACATAGTCCGCGTCACCCATACCGTAAGACAGGGGGACGTTGATGGTGTAACCCTTTCCTTCCCCTGACCCGAGTTCGTCATACGAGCCGGTCCCCGGATAATAGGGATACTGGTGTGTCGACAGATAGAGGATCTCTGAATCGCCGTAGAAGCTGTGTTGGGTACCGTTGCCGTGATGCAGATCCCAATCCACGATGAAGACCTTCTTGAGGCCATGCTTCTTGACGAGATACCGTGCCCCGACCGCGATGTTATTGAATATGCAGAAGCCCATGGCCTTTCCGCGCTCCGCATGATGACCCGGCGGCCTCACCAAGGCAAAGCCGTTATCGACTTTGCCCGCAAAAAGCGCATCACAAAGCTCCAAGAATCCTCCCACCGCCATACAAGCAGCCTCGTAAGATTTCGGAGAAGTAACCGTATCAGGGTCCAGGCGCCGCTGGACCTTACCTTTTGTCTCAGCGACGAAGTTGATGTACGATATGTCGTGGTTCAAGGCGATCTCTTCGTGTGTCGCCATGCGCGGCTCGACGTACACAAGCCCATCCTGGTCCAGTTCATCGAGCATGGCGTAAATGTGAACGAGCCTTTGCGGATTCTCGGGATGAAAGTCATCGGTGATATGCTCGAGGTAAATCTGGTGTTTGACGATTCCGACTTTCATGCGCCCCTCCCGTTTGGCATATGATATAACCATTGTTTTTTAAACGCAAGAAAAGTTGTTTGTGAACGGAAAAAACATAAGATAGCCTGGATAGGAAGATGGATGCGTACGAGGTCGACAATCTGATCATCACCCCTGAGAAACAAGGAGCAGAGCGGTTCGGCACGGTCAGCTACCCGGTCCGGTATGGCCATTTCTCCGAGATACGAACTCCGTCTCATACCTTTCAGTGCAACCTCAATGGAGAGATCAAGGTCATCGAAGGGAGAGGAAACAGTTGGCCGCACCCGGCAGAATGGCTGAAGCGCACCGCCGGCAACGATTGGGTCTATTATTCCGCCGGTGATTACAAGGGCATCTACGACCTTCTCGGCGAGTACTACTATCCCTATCTCTCCTATCCATCCAACTCCATTCTCAGCGACAACCCATTCGGAAGCCGGGCACCAAAAACCGCGATCAGTTCCTGGACAGCCTTGCAGCGTAGGGCCGGAGAGCTGTTGTCGCGGCCCCTGCCGGAGCCCGTCAAGACGCTTCTTTCCCGGGTAGCCCAGAGCACTCCGGGTGTGCTGAGATCAAAAGCGGCCCAACTCCATCGCATGATCGGCGGGCGAGTGACGGTGCTTCCGCCCGATAGCCGCCACGTTGACTATGAGATGATACCGGTCACCATAGCCGAGGGCTGTCTGCTCAACTGCGGTTTCTGCCGGGTCAAATCAGGCCGCGGTTTCAAAGCGTTGCCTCGGACGGAAATCCTTGAGCAGATGAAGCACGTGAAGGAAGTCTATGGTAAAGACCTTCGCAACTATAGCGCAGCTTTCCTTGGGCAGCATGACGCCCTGGAGGCAGGCAGAGAGCTCGTCAGTTTCGCGGCGGAGAAGGCGTATGAGCTATTCGAATTCGAACACTCCAATCTAAAGGATCCTGTCCTCTTCCTTTTCGGCAGTCCCCTCTCCATACTCAGCGCGAAAGAAGGTCTGTTTGAGGCATTGGACAGCCTTCCCTACTCAACAACCTTCATCAACATAGGACTGGAGGCGGCCGACTGTGCCACGCTGAAAGGCCTCAGAAGGCCTGTCTCCGTGGAGACTGTGCGAGAAGCATTCTCCAGGATGCTCGATATCAACCGGAGGTACCAGAAGGTAGAGGTGACCGCTAATTTTGTGTTCAGTGATCAATTCTCGCCGGATCATTTCGCCTCGCTCCTGGAACTCACCAGAAACAGGCTGGACCCGATCCGTGCCAAGGGGGCAATCTATCTGTCACCTGTCGTGGATGAACAGAGTCTTGATGACGCAAGGCGGCGGGAAATTTTGCGAAGATTCTATGACTTGAAGATCCACAGCCGACTGCCTGCATTTCTCTATCTTATCCAGAGGCTGTAATACCAATTTGCCTTCAAGTGTATACCTTCGTTGTCGCTGCGTCGCTCTCCTCGACGTACTTATAGTACGCCTGCGTCGGCTCCTCGCTGCCGCCTCGGTCTCCATCTTGAATGCAAATTGGTATAAGACTCCCGAAACTTCGGGCTAGAAGGCACCAACAACCCCCAGACGGGTACCCGTGGTCTGCGATTTCGGGCGACGGATTGCAGACAGATTTGGGCCACGAATCTTCCGACACGGAAACCATGCGATCTTCGCTTCTGGGCAAACATCTCGTGGGCCTCTCAACGCTCATTAAGAGGCAGGTCTGTTGCGTGAAAGCGCGGTGCCTTTCGTCCCTCAGAGAAACTGACCCTCTCGGGGAGGGCTTTTCCCTTGTGCTAGACTTTTTGGACGTTCGCCGCAGCAGGGCCCTTCGGGCCGTCCACGATATCGAAGCTCACCTGTTGGCCTTCAGAAAGGGTTTTGAAACCACTGTCTTGAATCGCGGTGTAGTGAACGAAGATATCTCCGCCTTCTTCCTTCTGGATGAACCCATAGCCCTTTGACTCATTAAACCACTTTACCGTACCCTTCGGCATTTCGAACTCCCTCCTACTTTTTATGGCGATTGCGGAACCCCCCAATCTCGGCCAGTATTACACACCGAATCGAAAAAAGCAAGAAATTGTAAAACGAAATATCGCAAAAAAATCTATTCAATTTGCACGGGAAATCGATTATCCTTAGATAAACCAGCGTGGGGCTGTTGCTAAGCCCCGAGGAGGTATCTATTATGGGCAATTACAGAATGCTGTATGACTTCGCGGCTAAGGCAGGGGCTCTCGAAGGCTATGTCTACCCGAAGGAGAAGGTGGATCCCCGGTACTTGCCAGCCTGGGTCGACCACGTAGTGGAAGGTTACCAAGCCCTTCCTCCCGAAGCAAAGGCGGACTTTCAGGACCTGTGCGACGCCACCCTTGGTCGTACCATCGCGTCCCTTCTTCCTTTGTTAGGTGAGGAGCATGAGGTGATCAGGAAACTGAGAAGCCTCACCAAGGGAGCGCTGCCCTCGTCTCCTGACGATTTTCCCAATCGGCAATGAGAAGGTCCGGATAGTTATCACAAAGAGGCTTGCTCAATCTTTGCCTTTTCAGTCGCCAGCCGATAATCTGGATAGGTCAGGGGCATCTGGTGGAAGTTGACGAAGGCCATTGAATGGAATCCCATCTCTCGGCCGGCTTCTGCCGCGGCAGCGGCGGGCGCGGTCGTTTTTGCCGCCTATGTGGGAATTAATAACAATCAGTTTTTGTTTCTGGACTATATTAATCTCGCTTTTCACGAGTTCGGTCATCTGTTTTTTGGCGTCGCGGGGGGCTTTATCGGCACGCTTGGCGGAACCCTGGCTCAGGTACTGATCCCCTGCGGTCTTGCTCTGGTATTCGTCACAAAGCGGGAACTACCCGGTACGGGTTTCTGCCTACTCTGGACAGGCGAAAGTCTCATCAATGTTTCAGTCTACATCGCGGACGCGAGGGAAATGGGGCTGCCACTCGTCGGTGGAGGGCTTCACGACTGGAACACCCTGTTGGGGAGATTTCATCTGCTTGAATACGACACGATACTGGCTGTCATTGTCAAAGCCCTGGGCTGGACCATCATAACCGTCGTCGCCGTGTCACTCATCTACACGGCGATTCGCACCTTTCAGGAACCGCAGCCACGATAACCACCCGGCTGTTCACTTCACGTTTTATGGCACTTTATCTTTAGGTCGTCTTGCCTTGTCACCCGAACCTTCTTAATCCTGTACGCGCATCAATGGCAGCTTCCGCAGCCAGTATCACCGCCGCAGCCAGTATCACCGCCGCAACTGGTCTCCTCACAGGAGCAGCCGCAACCATGCGCCGGGTGCTGTGCCTCTGCCACCTCTGCGTCCGTTGCGTCCCGCACTCCGACAACCTCCACGTCAAAGTGAAGTTTCTTGCCGGCAAGCGGATGATTACCGTCGAGGACCACCGAATCGTCTTCAATCCGGTCAACGGCCATGATCATGGCCCCATTCGGCGTCTGGACCTGAAAGCGCATGCCCATTTCCAAATCGGCCATTCCCTGGAACCGGTCCTTCGGCACGGTGAAAAGCAGGGCCTTATCCTGCTCTCCGTAACCATCGGCAGGAGCAACCTCAAAAGCAAACTTGTCACCAGCCTGTTTCCCTTCCAGGGCCGTTTCAAACCCGGATATCATATTGCCCATGCCCTGAACGTACGTCAACGGCGCGCGGTCCTTGGAACTATCCAGGATCTCACCGGTGTCGTTCGTTAGGGTATATTCGACCGTTACCGCTTTCTGTTTCGCTATCTGCATACTATCTCCTCTGGAACAAAGATTTTGACTAATACCAATTCGCCTTCATCGGTATAGTTTCCGGGTACCCACAAAGTGGGTGGGGCTCCTCGCCGCGGCCTCACTCTCCCTTCGAATGCAAATTGGTATAGGAAAGGTGCAAAGGGAGCACGAGTTTCTTTATCAAGAACGGGTAGTTTACCATAGTCGCGTGCCTTACATCAAGATGCACGGTGTTTTAGGGCCTACGTCTTGAACGGGGGTTTTCCATATTGCTCTTTTTTTTGCCATATGGTATTGTA
>JADGQN010000521.1 GCA_017881765.1 Syntrophobacterales bacterium
GGACAAAGAGATCGTCGTCGTCGATGACGGCTCCTGTGATGGCTCAGCCGAAGAAGTGCTCGGGCTTCCGGTCCGCTATGTCTGGAAGGAGAACGGCGGAATCTCCAGCGCCCGCAATCTCGGGATCTCGCTGGCGAAAGGCGACTTCATTGCCTTTCTCGACGTGGATGATCTTTGGAAGAAAGATAAGTTGTCGACCCAGATGCGTCTTATGGGTGAACATGCGAGCTTGATTTCCTACACCGATGAGGTATGGGTACGCGACGGCAAGAGACTTAACCAGGGCGACAAGCACCGTAAGTACTCGGGTCTAATCTATCAGCACTGTCTTCCTCTTTGCATCATCAGCCCCTCCTCGGCGGTGATCAACAAGCGGATTTTTGACGCCGTAGGCCTGTTCGACGAATCGCTGCCCGTGTGCGAGGACTACGATATGTGGCTGCGTATTACCTGTCGTTACCCGGTGTTATTCGTGGACAAGCCGCTGATCGTAAAACACGGAGGGCATCCTGATCAGCTCTCCCGCCGCTTTGAGGCGATGGACCGGTTCAGAATCAAGAGCCTTGTGAGGATGCTTTCGGGCGGGATGCTCACTCCTGACCAGAGGGAGTCTACTCTCGCCGTCCTGAAGGAGAAATGCGCGATTTATGCGCAGGGCGCAAGGAAACGGGGCAGGTTGGAAGAGGCAGCAAAGTACGCATCACTCCCGGTCACGCTGGATCTACGTTTTACAGATCATGCTGTGCCAAGCTGCATTCAAAAATAGAGCAAGGCGACCAGGAGGATAGCGATAGCGAAGCATCCTGGAAGGGCGGAGGCGTACTATAAGTACGTCGGAGTCGTGCCGACGCAGGCAACGAAGCTATATGAATGAAGGCAGCTTGGCACCCTTCACAACGGCAGAACCACCTTGGTCATGTCGTCATCCGTCGGCTCTATGACAAAGCCCAGTTTTCTGCAGACCGCGAGCATTTTCTCATTTTCTGTCAATACCTCGCCGTAAATGTTGTCCAACCCCTTCTCTTCTCCTATCCCGATAAGCACGTCCACAAGCTTGTAACCAAGCCCCTTGCCATGATAATCGTCATGGACGAGCACAGCAAACTCGCCCGATTTGAATTCGCGATCGATGATCAGCCTTCCGATACCGATCAGCTTTCTCTTCTCGTTCTCCCTCACCTCTGCCACAATAGCCATTTCCCTCTCGTAATCCACGTTGCAGTATCTGATCAGCATTTCATGGGATATATCCTTGATGACCGTAAAGAACCGCCCTCGCATTGATGCGTCCGACAGAGACGTAAGTAATTCGTGTTCCAGCGGTTCATCCTCCGGCCTGATCGGTCGCAACAGGACGTCCCTGCCATCGGGAAACAGCCAGTGGCTCACGTACCTGGTGGGGTAGGGAGTAATGACGAGGTGGGGATATTGAATGGATGAATCGAGATTGTTTTTTTCAAGAACTATCCGCGCATTAACAGCGTACGGCTTACCGCCCGATATGGCAATAGGGTTGATCTCCATCTCCGCTATCTCAGGAAAGTCGACGATAAGATTGGAAAAACTGACAATGATCTGCTCAAGCTCACGAAGGTCGGCAGGCTTTTTTGCGCGGAAACCCCGGAGCGCTCTGTATACACCTGTTTCTTCCACCATGAGTCTGGCCAGCGTCTGGTTAAGGGGGGGCAGCCCGATGGAAAAATCTTTCACGAGTTCCGTGCCCTTTCCTCCCATCCCGAACAGGATGATTGATCCAAAATCGTTGTCCTTTTTTGCGCCCAGGATCAGCTCATAGTCAATACCCTCAACCATCTTCTCAACAGTAACGCCGGCGACCGTCATCTCCGGAGCGTTCTGCCTGACCCTCTCCAGTAACCCGGCATATTCTGATTTCAGTCTGCTCTCGGAATAGACTCCTGCCATCCCGCCCACATCACTCCTGTGTACGACGTCGGGTGATACGATCTTGAGAACCACCGGATACCCGATCCTCTCTGCCCAGATCGCCGCCGATTCTACGGTGGTCGTTAGGAAGGGGGCAGTACTGCGAATGCCGTAATTCTTGAGGAAATCTTTTGACTCCTCTTCGGTGAGGACGCTTCTCCCTTCCTTGAGCGTTTTTCTTATAAAGACTTTGAGGTGGTTTTTGGGAGGCGCTTGATCTACGGGCAATTCAGCGGGGGTCTCGTAAAGGAGCTCCAGATTCCTCTTGTATCTGTACATATAAAGGTACGTTTTGATTGCTTCTTCCGGAGTTTCATAACTGGGTATATTGTTCTCCTTAAGAATCTCCCTGCCCTCGTGAATATGTTTTGTGCCCATCCATGTGGTAATCAGCGGTTTATACGCTTTTTTTGCTATACCTGCAATAGCCTCGGCGAGCTCGGTGGAGTCGGCCGCATGCTCAGAGATCCTCTTCGCAATGTAGATAACGAGGACTCCGTCTACTTCCGGATCATTTAAACAGACATTAACGGCCTTGGTGTACCGCTCAATGTCCGCATCTCCGAACAGGTCCACCGGGTTGCTCTTGCTCCAGTGCGAAGGCAGAAAACTGCTCAATTCGTCCACGCTTTCCTTGGTAAGCTTTGCGAGCTTTCCCCCAAGCCCAATGAGCACGTCCGTCGCTATCACGCCGGGGCCGCCGGCATTGGTTATGATCGCGAGGCGGGGCCCTCCGGGCAGATTCCTCGAATGGAGCACCTCAGCGGCGTTGAGCAGGTCGGCAACTTCTTTGACCCGTATGACCCCGGCCCGTCTGAAGGCCACGTCATAGGCGGCGTCATCGCCGGCCATGGAACCGGTGTGGGATAACGAAGCCTTTGCACTTTCTTTGGACTGGCCGGGC
>JADGQN010000522.1 GCA_017881765.1 Syntrophobacterales bacterium
CTCCGCTTCTATCTCGTAATTCTGGTAGACGTCAAAGTAGTCAGGATCGCCTCCAGGAGGAGGCGGCAGCTTGAGTGACTGCACATCAGAAAGCCCTTCCGTGTAAAACCTGGCTATCTGCCGTCTTCTCTCTATCGCACCCGACAATTTTGCAAGTTTGAAGTTGAGAATGGCCGCATGCACGTTGTCCATGCGGCAGTTGAGCCCCCAGATCTCTATGTCCGTACTCTTGCCCCTGCCATGATTCCGCAGCATTTTTAAGCGCTCGGCGTATTCTTCGCTGTCCGTCACCACGGCGCCTGCGTCGCCAAACGTCCCGAGCAGTTTTGCAGGGTAGAAGCTGAAGCAGCCCGCAGTTCCGAAGGTGCCTGCCTTCTTGTTCCCGAAGCTCGCACCCAGCGCCTGGGCGGCATCTTCTATGATAATGAGACCATGATCGCGGGCAATGGTCACGAGGCGGTCCATATTGGCACAGGTTCTTCCGTTGAGGCTCACAGGTATGATAGCTTTTGTCCTGGGGGTGATCGCGGCCTCGACCAGACTTACGTCCATGTTGTGATCGTCAGCTATGTCAACGAAGACAGGTGTGGCTCCTACATGGTGTATGACTTCGATCGTCGCGACAAAGGTATGGGCCACGGAAATGACTTCGTCGCCCTTCTCAACCCCGGCAGCAACAAGGGAGAGGAGAAGAGCATCTGTACAGTTTCCGACCCCTATGGCATACCTGGCCCCAACAAACCGGGCCATATTTTCTTCGAACCTCGATATATCTTCGCCCATGATGTAAGCGCCACGGGAGAAGGTCTCCTCGATCACTGCCATGAACTCTTTCTTGTGCTGGTCGAATTGGCGGGGGTAATCAAAAAATTTGACGCGCGCATCCATTACGCACTCTCCTTGAGTCGTGCGAGAATAGTATTAAGTATCTCTTCCGGAGACAAACCATTAACTTCACACAAATGCTTAGTGTCGCCCATCCTGGCCGGAAGTGGCTCAGGGATGCCGATTCTCTTGAACAAACCGCGGTATCCGGTCTCGGCAAGAAGCTCCGCGATCGCAGAGCCTAACCCGCCCCCGAGATTGTGCTCTTCGAGGGAGAACATTGCGTCGTGACGACGGGCAAGGTCGAGGAGAACCTCGCTGTTCAAGGGCTTCACCGTATGCATGCTAACCAGGGTTGCGGAAATATTCCCACGACGTAACATCTCTACGACCTTTGTTCCGGGGTAGACCATGCTGCCGGTCGCTATGATGGCGAGATCGCTTCCTTCATTCACGATAATGGGCCATCCGATATGGAAATCGGGCTTGCTGGTGTGGACCATCGGGTCTCCGGACTTTCCGAGCCTCACGTAGAGTGGGCCTTGATGAATACACGAGGCTTGCGCCAGGCATCGGGCCTCCCAAGCATCAGCGGGGGCAACCACGGTCATATTCGGCAGTGACCTCATCAGCGCCAGATCCTCAAGCCCGAGATGGGTAAAACCCTCAAGAGCGTAGCTCAGACCTCCGCCCACGCTGACGAGCTTCACGTTCAAATCGTGATACGCAATGTCAACCCTCACCTGTTCGTACGCCCGCATCACCAGAAAAGGGGCCATTGAATAACAGTACACGTTCTTGCCCGAGAGGGCGAGTCCTGCTGCAACACCGATCATGTTTGCTTCGGCAATGCCCACATCGTAAAACCTCTCCGGATACTTGGACCGAAATGAGTCGAAGAGCTTGAAGCCCAGATCAGCGGAAAGAAGGTAAATGTTGCGATGAATTTCCGCTGCGCTTTCGAGGGTATCAAAAAATGCTTGTCTCAATCGGAAAGCTCTCTCGATGCCTGTTGATATTCGAGCTCGTCGGGGCACCGGTAGTGCCAGAGGAGCTTGTCTTCCATGAAGGGGACCCCTTTGCCTTTGATCGTGTGGGCAATAATGATACTTGGCCTATCAGCCGAAAACGGCAGTCCCTCGCACGCAGAAAAAAGGCTATCGTAATCGTGACCGTCTACCTCTTGGGCCGACCATCCAAACGACGTCCACTTGCTGGTCAAAGGTTCCAGGCCGATAATGTCCTGTATCCGTCCAAGAGCCTGGATCTTATTGTAGTCGACAATAGCTGTAAGGTTATGCAGGCGATGGTGCGCGGCAAACATACCCGCCTCCCACACCGCCCCTTCATTCAACTCTCCATCGCCCAGCAAAACGAATACCCGGCCTGCGTGCCCGTCTTGTTTAGCCGCCAGGGCCATCCCCGCTCCGATGGAGAGCCCGTGTCCCAGAGAGCCGGTGGACACCTCTATTCCTCTCTTGACGTTTCTGGTCGGGTGCTGTTCAAGCAACCCGTCGTTTATGGCGAATCTTTCGATTTCTCCATCCGACAAAAAGCCTCTCTCTCCCAGAACGGCGTAAAGCGCGGGACAGGCGTGTCCCTTGCTGAGTATGAACCGGTCGCGATCGAACCTGGTTGGATTGGACGGATCAATGGAAAGCACTTTGTAGTAAAGAGTGACGAGGATCTCCACCGCCGAGAACGAGGGCCCGATATGCGGGCTCTTGGTCTCGTAGATCATATCAAGAATCTTTCTTCTAATTTGTTTAGAGAGGGAGAGATAGTACTCAATATGATCCCGTTCGGCTGTAACCTTAATCTCAGCAGTCCTGCCTCCCATATAGGTGTTCCTCCTTCAGTCGATAACAGCGAAGCCGATATAGGGATCGAATTCTGTGCGCTCGATCCGGAACCTTCCGATGCCCAGGGTTTCCGACAAGGCATCCGTTTCCCCCGGCCAGATAGGGTTATCCAACTCGTCAAACGCTATGATGGCGCCCTTCGGCATTCGAG
>JADGQN010000152.1 GCA_017881765.1 Syntrophobacterales bacterium
TGCCCTCGAATCGGCCGTTCCCAGGGCGATCTCCGTAGAAATGATTCAGGCTGCCACGTTAATCCATGATGACTTTGTAGATCAGGACATTGTTCGGAGAGGGGGGGCGGCTACGTGGACGATTGAGGGGGCGCGACGGGCGGTTCTCATCGGAGACGTCATCTTTGCCTCAGCCATAAAGATGATGAGCGATCTTGGCAGAGATGACGGGGCAGCAGTTTCCCATGCGATTGCCCAGGTCTCGCGTGGGGCCTTGCATGAACCCCTCGATCCGCTGGCACTGGCCATGGAGATAGAGTCAGGTAGGTTAAACGATAAGCTCTACGAAAAGATTATTCAACTCAAAACGGCCATCCTTTTTGGAACCGCCTGTCATCTTGGAGCTATTGCCGCGAAGGCCGACGTCAAGCTGAGAGATGCATCCTACCGGTACGGATTGCGCATTGGCGAGGCATACCAGATAGCCGACGACGTTCAGGAAGTGAGGGCGCATCTGGCGAAGCGATCCATCAATCCGGAACAGATGATGGCCTTGACGCCAGCGCTTCTTCACTTTGCCGGCGAGGTACGCCCGTACATACCGGACCTGCTGAAAGGAAAGTTCACGGACTTAAGCCATCCCATATTGGAATTCTTCAGTACTGCTGCAGAAACGATGGAACACGAGATAGAGCATCGACTTCGGGCCGCGGTATCCGAAATAGAAGAGCATTTCCCGAATAACGGATACAACGGGCTGCTACGAGGCGCTCCGCTGGATATAATCAATATGTTCAATACCAATTCTTGAGAACGGCCTATACCGATTTGCCTTCAAGCGTATACCTTCGTTGCCTGCGTCCTGTCTCGCTCCGACGTACTTCCAGTACGCCTCCGTTCGCCACGGCTTGAGCGCCTCGGTCTCCATCTTGAATGCAAATCGGTATTAAGCTCTCCTCGCGGTGACAATCGCGGAAGTATCAAAGGTGAGAGACTTTTTAGCGATGTCCGAAAAGCCATTTTCCAGCAAGGAGTTTACCAACTCATCCGTCCATTTTCTCTCCCGCAGCAGCCCGGGCAGGCCGTCAAAGATGGCCCTCCATTGTGGGTACTTCCACGCTCCGGCCGATTGCAGGAGTTTGAAATAGGTCTCCCACACACGAGCGAATGCGTGATTTGTGGGATAGGTAAAATCGTGCATGATGAGGATCCCTCCGGCTCGAAGCATGTTTTTTACATTTCGAATCAGGCTTCCGATCCTGGCATACTTGGCCAGATAGGACGACATGACGCAGTCAAACTTTTGATCGAGAAGCACATCCTCGGCCCTGCCGAGAATGAAATGGACATTGTCCAGCGTCATACGGGCCGCCCTCTCTTTGGCGATGGCAAGATATTCCTCCGTGACATCAACACCTATTATCAGAGCATGGGGAAACTTCCGGGCAATCTTCAGTGTGAGTATCCCCGTGCCGCAGGCCTGGTCCATGATCCGGGTTGATTCTATCGGGATCTTCTCCAGCATCTTCCTTTTCCACCAATGATCGAACCCAACCGTACAGAGATTCACCATATGATCATAGGTGGCCCCTGTGCCGGGAAAAAATTGATGAACAAGCGCTATGCCGTCGTCTTCATTCATTTGATCGTTTCTCTAGTTTATCTGGTTTCTTTAGTTTTCTGGTCTGTTTGTTCTATCCGGTCTATTTAGTCTATCCAGTCTGTCTCGTCTATCGTCCTAGCGCATAGCGCGATCGTCCTAGCCCGGAGGGCGGTCTTCCGTCGTGCCTTTTCTCGTCTGTGCCGTGACACTTGACCCATGACCCTATCTCTACCGCAGATGCTTCAACAGTATTGCGGCTTCCTTAAGACCTATCTCCATCGCCATTCTTCTCGAATTCTTTTTCAGCGCCCATGCATCCCCCAATCCGAACGCCTCATTTCTTCTTGCTTTATCAATCACTCTTCGCTCGTCTTCCATCCATCTGAATTCCCGTAGTATCGCTTTTGTGTATCCTGAGGGGTCGTCCCATTGGTCCATCAAAATCTGCGCGCTTCTCATCCCCGGAATGATTCCATCTCCGGCAAGCGGGGCCACGCAACCAATCGCCTCTCCCACGCCCCAAATGTCTCGTTCCGCGCCGTCAACAACAAACGGCTGCGAAGATTGCGGCCCTGCAAGGCGTATCGTGCCGGTGCATGCACAGAGTATATTGCTTCGGGATGTGTCGTTCCCCACCCAGCCGAGTTCCTTCAATATCTTGCGAGGGTCTGAAATCAGGCTGCCACAGCCAACATGATATTCATGATCCGATAGGGGAAAACACCACGCGTAGCCTATCCGGCCCAGCTTGATCCGATTCTCAAGCGACCCATCCGCACGCACGCGAAATTGAGTGCATGGCAGGATGAAATCATCCGCAAGTGCCGGCAGCAATGCCCTCGAAACCCCGGTAGCATCTATGACCCTGTCGTACCGGGTCGCATCCGGGTGAGCGTAATTTACCTCGACGCCTTGCAGCAAGTCTTTGATAAGCATCCGCTTATCAATAGTCATGAGATCCGCGCTGATCTCTAATCCGTCTATTATCACGTAGTCGGGACGTTTCAAAATATATTTTGACGGGTCGAGCCCGGACGCTTTCACCAGTTCAGCAAAACCTCTTGTGGTACCCCATGCACACGGGGTCAAGCCACAGCTGGTTCCGGGACGCCTATCGAAAATATCGATGAGAAGGCCTTTCGCGGCCAGGAGTCTGTATAAGTACGCGCCGGTCATGCCGGCGCCGACGATCGCTATTTTCATGCGTCTACTCCGAATAAATATGCATGGTCATAAAGTAGGCCACTCCAGATAAGAATAATGACGATGCGTCCACCATGTCAACATCTACAAAAATTGACTCTTTGCTATAGTTTGTGGTACAAGGCTAGGTCATGTTTCCAGGGAGCAAAATGAAAATCAGGGCGTTTTCCCTATTGCTTATTTTTGTGCTTTGCCTGTCGGCTCGGGCTGCAATCTGTAAAGAATTGACCAACGTTCAGGGCTTTCTGGCCAAGCTGGTCAAGAAGGTCCCGTCGAGGCAAGATCATGCAATGACCGGTTCCGAGTTTGCTGCGCATGTTTCCGGGATGGACCGAGATGACCGAGAGCAGGCCATCGAGACCGAGCTGACCGAAGGCAACTCCCCTGAATTCCTGAAGAGATTAAAACCTGTCCGTTTTACCCGCAGATTCGAAGATGGCAAAACAAAGACCGCAACAGTCTTCGCGATGCCTGACTACCTTTCCATCGGTTCTGAGCAGGACTACCTCCTCACGCCAATGGACCTTCACACGGCAATCGAAACAGCGACGAAGCTCGGTTTCATTCTACCGACAAGAAAGATAGTGGATGCCATTTTTATGCAGTCCGACGTCCGCTGTGCGCCGGAACCGATGCCTGCCGGCCCACAGATGAGATCCACGGCCTATTACGTTAAACATAATCAAAAGGTCAAAGCGCAGTTAGCGGCCTTAAGCTGTGCCCCGGGCGCCCTCGTTTCAGGTCACAAGAAAGACGTTGTACTTACCAATCGGTTAATCAGAAGCCACGGGAAAATAGCCATCTATGGCTGGCACCGTCCCTCGGGCATTCCCATTCAACCCCTCAGTACGATTCACGGCGCGAACTATGCGGACTACAGTCACGGAATCAGGCTTGTAAGCAACGTCGTCCTGATCGACGACGAGGCATGGTCCATATATGATGTCCTGGAAGACCCGAAGCTCGCGAGTCTGGTGAGCGATGAGGGCTCTATGCCGGGAGTCCGGCAGTTGATGACCTTACAGCATGAGCAGCCGGTTCAACGCCCGCACCTTTCCGCCCACCGCTAGCGCCAAAAGACGGGTTGACTGGTTGATTCGTTGATACGTCATGAAAAGCCGTTGGCACGTTGATTCGTTGATACGTTAATACGTGCAAAGAGAACAAGTACCTCACGTGTCTTTTCTCTTCTTCCTTCCACGTATCAACCTATAATCAGTCAACGTATCAACGTCTTTTTTCACTCTCCCTCGACCGTCTTGCAGCAGCGGAAACCGAGATGGTAGTTCTCGTGGCTGTGCGCATCCATCACCCGCCCCCCGTGCCAGAAGGGCGCTCTCCAGCGGCACCAGTCTTGATGAGCATAGTACGTATCGAAGATAAACCAGCTGCCTTTCATTTCCGTATAGCCCAGCTCAGTACTGCCGCGACTCGCCATCTGGCTTTCATTAAGGGGAAGGTTCATATGTTCCGCGGCGTTTCCATGGAGATCATAGACGCCCAAGGGGCTGTGACAATCGGGAAAACTCCCGGAAGGAAACGTATTCGATCCGCATCCCGTCCAACTTCCTCCGGTGCAGCCCGCGGTCTTAGTGCTTGAAGCGGCACATATCCCCTTCTCATAATGGTCGCCGTACGCCCAGACTTTATGGCTGCCGTATTCTCTGTTGTGGACTGACGCCATCCGTGCGACTGCTGCATTGGGGCTGACGCCCTTCGCGAGATCGAACCGGTAATCAGGCGGCAAGAGGGCGCCCGCGCAGGCCCCTTCCCATTCATGGGCGTCACAGATGCGTTTGCCCATGGCCTTGCATATGAGTGCAGCTTCACGGGCGCGCACCCAGACAACAGGGTACGTGCAAGGGACATCAGGGAATTCGAACTGGTCGATGCAGGCCTTGGCGTTCTCCGCTTTTTCAGTGGCCGGGTTATAGAGCGGCGCCATGTACTTTGCCTTGCAAATTCCCTCAAATTTTTCGTTCTCATATTTGACGCCCATCTTGCCCAACTCTTCCTGGCACCCCTGCGGGCTCATCGGGTGTCTCGTTATTGCCGGGTTTCCCTGACCGATATAACCGGAAGCGTGGAAGATCGCACGGATTGATTCCATTTGCGCGTCGGACAAACCGTGCGCGCGCTTGAGCTGTTGGAATAGAGCTTCATTCTGTTCCGCGAAAGACTGAGCAATACTTGAGGAGTGTAGAAGAAGGAGTAGACATACAATGCCCGCAAGGCTCACTGAAAAAACCCTGTACGTTCTCATGGTGTCTCCTTTCGCGTCAGATAAAAAAAATCCCTGTCATCCGGATACCCGAGGAAACGTGGAATATACTTCCCATTCACCGTCATATCTACTTCGCTCATCTTCTGGATCAGGTGTTGGACGTACAGGTTCGAGCCCTGTTTTTTGTAGACGGCCAAGTATGTATGCACTAAGGCGTTCATGTCCAGGAGCATGGCGTAGCGGCACTGGTAGGCTTGAAAAACACGGGCCATAGCTGACGGGGTTGCGCTCCAGAAAAAGGCATAGATCAGAAACCGCCCCTTTTTGGACTCTTGCAGAGCGGCACCGGCGCGCATCGTCCGCAGCTTTTCGTCAGATGAGCCGGACCAGTTGCCTTCACCCCACCGGTTGACGGATGGGCCCGGGACGGAGACGTTGCCGGCTGTGTCAAACTCTGAGATGATGGGAACACCATTCTGCAGGGCATACCTGACTCTCTGGAAGAGGTTATGATCTTCGCTCGTCCAGGTCTTCATATCGGCCCGGCCGTCATCAAGCACATATAAAGTAGAAAGCTCAGGTTGAAGCGTACTGAACAGAACACCTTCCTCCAGGAAACCGTAATGGCTGCCATGGTTCTTCCTGGAAAGCGGTCCATACTTGAACCCCCCATGATAGCGCTTAAATCCCCCCGTAAAAGCAGCCGCTGTTCGGGCTGCGTCCATCGGGTTTATAAGGCCTGTCCTGATTAAGGGCGCACTGGTATCGATTCCATCCGGTCCGGGGAGGGACTTGTCCTTCATCTGGCTGGGAATATGGCCGGACCATCCGACTCCGGGGTGCACGGTTCCGACGGAATAGTGCAGGTCGAGCTGCTTAAGATCGAAAGCGATCAGATAGACAAGCTGGCCTGATTCAACGCTGTCCAAGCTGTTTACCCTCTTCGGGTAACTGCGCAAAATCTCCGGCACGATACCGTCAGGCACAATCACGCTCACATAAATCCCCGGATTATCCTTGGCGGCATACCAGGCCCCGGGGCACATGTTATTAACGTCCGAGTCTTCGATGTCGATGCCGAGATCAACCGCTTTCACAACACGGCTGGCCTGGTTCGGATTTACCAGGGCTGGCACCGGTCCCTTATCCGGCTTTCTCTGCTGCTGCCCCTCCACCGGTTTCGACTCCACTTTCTCTTCCGCTTTCTTCTGGTAGAGGCGCGCAAAGAACGTATCGCGCACAAAGGAAACGACTTCTTCTCCGCCTGGCACTTTTTCTCTCAGCAGATCGGTGACCTTTTCAATGGGTGATTGATGCCCTTTCGTAGGATTGCGCAGATAGGCTCCCCCTCCACAGAGAGGCGCGTAAGGCACGGCCGCTTTTCTGGCATCCTTTAGGCTTTCGCGTGTATTTGCGCCCCAGAGGTCGCACACGGATCTCTCCTTTCCACGGGCGATGGCGAGCCCGTTTGGGTTAGTCTCCTCAAGCAGGAGCGTTTGCGTCCGAGGTCTCGTATTTTGTAAATGATAGGTTTCTTGAGGGGCGCCGCTACCCCAGTCGAGCTGCAGCAGGTACCATGAGTTGATAGTAGGGTTCAGATTGATCAACGTTGCAAGCCCCTCCTTGCCGCCGGCACCTTTAATCTGAATCGATGTCGTCTTGCGAAAAGGCTGCAGGTCTATAATGGTTTTAGGATGGTCGGCCGCATCGGATAGAGAGGTCAATAGCGCGCACGCGACAACAGCCATTAACGCGCAAGCTGCCCACCATCGCGACCGGCCCCACATAATTTTCAAAACACCACTCATAAGTCCTTAACCTGTAACGTGTAGCTTATAACCTGTAACCTGTAACTTGTAACTCGCAACAGCCCTATTGATGCCATTCCTCACCTTGCCAGTGCTAATACAACCGCCGCCAAGCACATGACAACACTACTGACTCGATCTCTCAACGTAAACACCAGAGGATCATCGTGCATTTCGCCGCGGTGTGCATGCAGCCAGACGTAACTGATCCAATAGAGCAGCAAGGGGCATAATAACCATATCAAGTGCTGCCGGGTGTAATGGATCTCCGCCGTGCCGCTGGAGATATACATGGCCAGAACGAGCACTGCCACATAACCACTGCCGCTCCCCATGGACGCAAGCAGTTCCTTGTCCACGATCCGGTAGCCTCTAACTTGAGAAACCTCAGTTTCGCTACCCATGATTACCAGTTCAGCGTACCGTTTTACCAGAGCGAGGCTCAGAAACAGGAAAGTCGAAAAGGCCAGAAGCCAGGAAGATGGCCATATCGAGACGGCTGCGGAGCCGGCCATGATGCGCATGGTGTAGAGGCCCGCAAGTACAATGACGTCCAACAGCACGATCCGTTTCAGAGTGAAAGAATAGCCCAGATTCAAAAGAAAATAGATCACCAGCATCCCCGTGAAGGGCAAGGGCAGCTGCAGGCTCACGAGAAGGCTAAGCCCGAGCAGTAGAGGAATCGATCCCAGCCCCCAGAAAAGGGAAAGCTCGCCAGCGGCAAAAGGTCGCTCACGCTTTCGCGGATGACGACGATCGGCCGGAAGGTCGGCCAGGTCATTGATGAGATATACACTGGAAGCACAGAGCCCGAAAGCAAGAAACGCAAGACAAGCGTTGGCAAGCAAGTCAAGTTCAGTGAGACGATAGGCCAGCGTAAGAGGCACAAAGACCAGTACATTTTTCAGCCAATGGTGCAGTCGAAGAGCCTGTATGTATGACCTTGCCCCTTTCCCCTGGTGCTTGAAGACCCGTTCGATCTCTGCGACACGGGCTGCTCTGCGAGACAGACTCTCTGTGGCATTGACAAGAATTGTCCTGCGCGCGGAAGACCAGACCGGCAGGTCCCGTCCGGCATCTCCCGCATAATCGAATCCTTTTTCTCCGAACTCTTCCACCAAGCGATTCCTCTTCTGCTTGCCGGAAAGGTTAACGGTTCCATCGCTGGCCAGCACCATATCAAATAGCTGGAGGTGGTCAGCCACCTGATGCGCTATCCGTTCATCAGCCCCTGCCGCTAAGATCAGCCGCCGCCCTTGGCTGCGCTGGTCTCGCAAATACTCGACAAGTTCGCAATTGTAAGGCAAGAGACTCACATCAAGAGTAACCCGCCGGCTGACCTGTCGTTTCAAATAAGCCCTTCCCTTGATGAACCAGAAAGGCAGAAGAAAAAGGTAAAGAGAGTTTTGTTTAATGAGGACAAAAAGGGATTCTATTAGCAGGTCCGTTTTGACAAGGGTTCCGTCCAGGTCAACCACCAGTGGAAGCGCTTTCACCGACCCTTCGGGCAATCGACCTTGCTCATGAGCCTTGATCTCTTGCGGCGGAGTGACGGACGTGGGATTGGACCCGTGACCGCTAATCAACGGGGTATCCCGCAAAGAATTTACCCCATTCGGTATTGGCTTCTATAACCTGCATGCGACATTTTCCGACGAAAGGCCACCAGATCCAGTCATGATAGATATAAGAACCCGCAATGAAAAGATACACCAGAGGTGTGCGGAAGAAGAGCTTCTGGAATCTTTTCAGCGGGCCAAACCAGACGAGATCACCGGCACGGCTCGCCAGATTGTCCCCGACCGAGAAGTGAAAATTCATTTCCGATATATCCTCGCCCACCACTTCGATTTCCTCAATCCTGCCGACGCCGAGCCCATCCTCGTGGGCAAGCCTTATGAAGTCGATCTTCATGGGGTCAAAACCCATGATCTTGGCCGCAACCGCATCTATAGCGACTGAATCAGCGCCCGCGAGCATTAACCCTTTCTCTATCGGCATCATGGTGCGAGGCCCGGGCCCGTTGCCGCAGAAGGTCGCATCCATGACCGTAAAGATCCCTGCGTGGATCTCCTTCTGGATGGCCAGAAGATCTACCAGCGTTTCATGGATGGCGCTGTGCGTGTAATGACGCCGGGTCGTAAGGAGCCCGCCAAAGGCATTTTTCATCGAGCCCGTTACCGTGGTATAGATGTGACATTTTGCAGTGGGCAGATGCACGATATTTGTATTCCGGAAGAAGGATGGCACCTGTATCCCTTTCGGATAAATCCGATCCAGTACCCTCATCTTTGACTTGGGATGAATCACTTCCCAGGTCATATGTTCCGGCAGAAAATTATATTTTTCCGGGATACTGTATCGCCGATAGACAGGCGTCAGCTTATTTAAACGCCCACCTTTGAAGGGATCGGTAACGACCGTATTATTGTGCACAGCCACGAGTTCAGAAAACCCGGCTGTTTTCAGTCCCTGAATAGTGCCTTCCAGCTGCCAGGGAGTCGTGTTGGCGGAAAGAAAAGGAAAGTGCCAGGATAGGTTGTCTTTCAAAATCGTCGTGGTTTGTTGCTTCAACGCCTCCCTGAGGCCGGCCATTTCCATGAGTCTGGAGATATCGTCAAAAACCTTTCCAGGCGTCGTTTTGAGAATCGCAACAATAGGTCTCGTCAATCCCTCTTCCCCTTCGCTATGGATATCTTAATCTATGCCTTTCCCGCCTTAAA
The DNA here is from genome assembly GCA_017881765.1 of Syntrophobacterales bacterium. Classification (GTDB taxonomy): domain Bacteria; phylum Desulfobacterota; class Syntrophorhabdia; order Syntrophorhabdales; family WCHB1-27; genus JADGQN01. Next base: position 9,541 of record JADGQN010000152.1, read on the forward strand.
TCAAGGTGCAGCGGGCCTCTTTTTGCGCACCTTCGTACGACTTCATCCCCACCCCATACGAACTGATTGTTCCGAATCTGCAAAAGGCCTATAATGTCCTCACGGAGTATTGATGATTACGGAGGAACGCTACGATGATGGAGCACGTTGACGGTG
>JADGQN010000153.1 GCA_017881765.1 Syntrophobacterales bacterium
CTCGGGGCCCTCATCGGCGCCGCGTTTCTTGCGGTGTGCATACCGGTCGTCCGTCCGCTCGTGCTCTCCTTCGGCTCGCCCGAGATGTTCATGGTGATTATCCTTGGACTGACCTGCATATCTACTCTGAGCGGCCAGGGAAAGCGGAGCCTCCTCGTGGGGCTCATGTGCGCCGCACTGGGCTTCGTCATTTCTCTCGTCGGGCAGGACCGACAGGCGGGTATACTGCGCTTCACCTTCGGGCAACTCTACCTGTGGAACGGTGTCCCGCTCATCCCACTGGTAGTGGGATTGTTTGCTATTCCTGAGATCGTCGAGCTTGCGATCCAGGGGACGGCAATTGCAGGGGACCTCCCTTCAGGCAAGCTTGCCAAAGGCGTCATGCAAGGGGTGAAAGACACCTTTCGTCATATTTCTCTGACATTCCGTTGTAGCCTGATCGGTACGTTTATCGGCGTGATGCCGGGCCTCGGAGGCTCGGTTGCTCAGTGGGTAGCTTATGCCCATGCGACGCAGAGTGCAAAAACGCCTGAGGAACGGGCCGGTTTCGGCAAAGGGGACGTCAGAGGCATCATAGGCCCGGGTGCGGCGAATTCGAAAGAAGGCGCCGGCCTCATCCCGACCGTCGCCTTTGGGATTCCGGCAAGCACCAGTACCGCGGTGCTCCTCGGCGCCTTCTTTATTCTCGGGATTGTGCCCGGCCCGGATATGCTGACCAAGTATCTGCCGGTGACGTTCTCTCTCGTCTGGACCATCGTGATAGCCAACATTCTGGTCGTTGCCGCGAGTCTGCTCTTTCTCAATAAACTCGCCGCCATGACCACCATTCGTGGAACCCTCATCATTCCGTTCTTGCTTCTTCTTACGTTTATCGGTGGCTACACCGCAAGCAATGATATAGGCGACCTGATTGTAACGCTCCTTGCGGGGGGATTCGGTTATCTGATGGTGAAGTACGGCTTCCCGCGACCGCCTTTTGTGCTCGGATTCATTCTTGGCCACCTTGCCGAGACGTACTTCTACATATCCACGACGCGTTACGAGCTTGAGTGGCTCTACCGGCCGAAAGTACTCATCATACTCGCTCTTGCGGTGTTCGTAGCGCTCTATCCTTCAATTCAGAAGAAGCGGTTGGCTGGAAGGGAGGCCCTCCATGCGCCTGAAGGGTAGGGCGGTGATGAGCTTCTGTATCATGCTGGTTGGCGCGGGTGTTGTCATTCAGGCTGCGCAATGGCCCTTTAAGGCGGCCCTCTTCCCCCTCATCGTAGGTGTCCCTGTTTGCCTGCTGGCGCTGGTCGACTTCCTTTTGGCCGCATTTGAGAAGGGCGATAAGAAGCAGACGACGATAGACTTCACGTTCACCGGCCATGAGGACAAGGCGCTCGAAAGAAAGCGGACCGTCTCGATATTTCTCTGGATACTCGGTTTTTTCTTTCTGGTCATTCTCGTCGGCTTCCCGATTGCCGTGCCTTTGTTTGTGCTTTGCTACCTGAAACTGGAAGGACGTGAGGGATGGCTGGTCACGCTTGCTGCTACTTTCATAACCTGGGGAAGCTTCTATGGGCTCTTTATCTGGTTCCTCAACGTGCCCTTCATGGAAGGGTTGATTCAGAAGGCATTTACGGCCCTCGGACTTACCTGATGAAGGCTGCGAAGTGTAACAATGTCAAAAGTTTCATAAAAGACTTAGAATGCTTATCGCAGATGCGCGCAGATAAGAATAATAAGATGTTTGCAGATGAATATAGCGGTGTCCAGCATTGGGATACCACGCCAATGCTGGACACATCTCAGCGCTTCGCGCATGAGATAGACTGCAGCGAATCTGCTGCTTATCTGACCGGCCGTGGCGCCGTATCACACAGGCGGTCAGGAAATGACACATCCGTATTTATCATGGCTTTTATCCGCTTTCATCTGCGATAAGGAAGCTGTGTTTAGTGCAGCGGAGGTGAATGAAAATGGTTCGAAGGTTTGACGAATCAGGGCTCACAAAAGGAGAGTTGCGCGTGAACATGAATGAAGAAGCAAAGACGAGGCTTGCGAGGGCCCACCGGATACTCTATATGGAGGGCCTTGCAGAGGATACGTACCGGGGCCACATCACGTTCAAAACAGAGGCTGGGATTGTCTACATCAAGCCCTGGGCAAAGGGCTTTCAGGAGGTGACGGATGCGGACTTTCTCGGCGTTGACCTCGACGGCAAGCTCATCGAAGGCGAGGGGCGACTCCACTCCGAGTTGCCGATCCATCTGGAAATCTATCGGAGACGGGCGGACATCACCTCGGTTGTTCATATCCATCCCTACTACTCGGTCCTGCTCTCATCCGTGTTCGACGGGAAAATTAAGATGATCACCCAGAACGGTATGCACTTCTGGGAGGGCGTACCTCTCCATACATCGCCCGAACTGATCAACTCAAAAAAGCAGGGCGAAGAATTGGCCCAACTGATGGGAAAGAGGCTCGTGCTTCTGATGAGGAATCACGGCATCGTCACCGCCGGAAGATCACTCGAGGAAGCAATGGTGCTTGCCATCGACTTTGAGAAGGCGGCCAAAGAGCATCTGATGATCTCTACCTTCGGGACCCCAACTGAGATTTCCTTGGAGACCGCTCAGAAAATGAGCTCCAGGATCTTCAGTGCCGAACAGTATCGCATGATGTGGGACTTCTATTGCAGGAAACTTGAAAGAATCTGATCAATACGAAAACAAGGAGGGATGACAGATGAGCAAGCTCAGGTTTACATTCGCGTGTTCTTCCTACGATCGGATGCAGGCGCTCTTGAACGGGACGATAGTTCCCGAAGGGATGGATTTCAACTTCATTCCGCTGGAGGTGGAAGAGATTTTCTGGCGCCAGCTCAGGCACCAGGAGTTTGACGCCTGTGAAATATCTTTTTCGTCTTACATGATGGCGAAATCGCGCGGGGATGAACGGTTCATCGCAATCCCCGTTTTTACATCAAGATTTTTTCGCCATTCGTCCGCGTACATCAATGTGAATAAAGGCATAAAAACCCCACAGGACTTGAAAGGAAAGATAATAGGGGTGCCGGAGTACCAGATGACCGCGGCTGTATGGCTGAGGGGCATATTTCAGCACGAGTATGGTGTGCATCCGAGAGACGTGCACTGGAGAAGCGGGGGCGAGGAGACGCCCGGACGCGTCGAGAAAGTGAAACTGGAGCTGCCGCCTGATATTGACTATCAGCCTATTCCAGCTGACAAAACGCTTTCCCGCATGCTCGATGAAGGCGAGATCGATGCGCTTCTCACGGCGCGCGCTCCTTCTTCGTTCACCTCGGGGTCACCCAACGTTAAACATCTCTTTGAAAGGTACTGGGAGGCAGAAGAGGAGTACTTCCGAAGAACCGGCATTTTTCCGATCATGCATGCTGTTGCCATAAAGCGAACAATATACGAACAAAACCCATGGGTCGCCATGTCCCTCTATAAGGCCCTTCTGGCATCCAAAAATATGACCCTGAAGAGTCTCCAACACACATTCGCTTTGCAAGCCAGCCTTCCGTGGCTCGTGCATCATGTCGACCAGACGAGAAAGGTCATGGGTGAAGACTGGTGGCCGTACGGGATCGAAAAAAATAGGCAGACTATAGAGGCTTTGTGTCAGTACTCGTTTGAGCAAGGATTGTCGGCACGGAAGATGGGGCTGGAAGATCTGTTTGCCCCCGAGACCTTTGACGAGTTCAAGATCTGATACCGATTAGTCTTCAAGCGTATACCTTCGTTGCCCGTCGGCCTGTTCTTACTCGACGTACCGGTAGGTACGCCTCCGTAGCCCAGGCCTCGGTGCGCCTCGGCCTCCATCTTGAATCCGAATCGGTATGAGATGAATTCGAAAAGAATTTTTTACAGGATGAGAGCGACTACGGAGAAAATGAAGCCAACCAGAACGATGCTCAGCGCGACCGCGGACAGGAAATAGACCGTGACCTTCTCTTTAGGCGTCTCCATCAGGATAGGCAGGCCGTGATAGAGCAGATAGAGCCCATACAGAGAGGCCAGGTTCACAAGCCAGGAGAGCGAGGGAATGAGGAGCAATATCCCTGCGAGCCAGGTGGGAGTCCAGGAGTAAGCGACCAGCTTGAACGCGTTGGTGAGGTTCTTCCGTGAAGCGAACTTTGGCGCGACGCCGTTGATAACCAGTGCGACCATATAAAGCGAGGCAAGACAGGCACAGTAGGATAGCATGGCATTGCCCAGTGCGCCCCCCAGGGATGCTCTGTAGCGTATGCCTATGAATGAAAAGCCGATGAACAGCAGACCAATCGCATGGGCGGCGGCGGGTATGGCGGCCAGAATAAGGGCGTACGATTTGTAAATACCTGCAATAGTCATCTCCTCTGATTTGATGATCGGCCACGTCTCTTTAGGCCTCAAGAGTATATCCTGTACTCTTCGCACCAGGTCCATAAACAGCCTCCAGCAGGGTCAGGGGTCACGGAAAAGAGTAGGGTTCGAGGGTTCGAGGGCTCTAGGGTTCAAGTCACGACAGTTATTCGCACCATCTGCCTTCAGTTGGCCTGATCCCTGTATTTTCTTACTCGGCCCCTTGGACCCTAGAGCCCTCGAACCCTGTTCTTTTCTCCTTGCCCCTAAATATTCAGCAGATGCGCGTTGTCGTCGAGCCAGGCCTTGCGTTCCTTGTAATCAGGCATGAAGGAGCCAAGGGCGCCCCAGAACCGGGGAGAATGGTTCTTCTCCTTGATGTGAAGCAGTTCGTGGGCCACCACATAATCGATGAAGGCATCGTCCGCCATAACAAGCTTCCAGTTGAAGGCGAGGCGATTGTCAGGCGAACAGGAACCCCATTGAGTTCGTGCAGTCATAAGCCTGATCCCCTGGGGCAGCACATCGAGTTTTTTGCTGAAACAGAGCACTTTTTCGGTGATCTTTTCCCACGCCCTGGTCTTATACCACTTAATGAATAGATCTCTTGCTTTTGCGGCATGGTCCCTCGGTAGAGTAAATCCGCGTGAGCAGAAAGAGATGTTCGGGACTTTGCCATTCGTCTCCCCAAGCTGTAAAGGATACGATTTGCCTAGGAACAGGAACTCTTCCCCGGGCACGAAGCTTTTCGGCTTGCACATTTTTTGTATTGCCCGCCGTTCGGCCAGCTTTCTGGCAACCCAGGCTCTATTCTGCTGGTAGAAGCTCTCTATATCCGCTCTGACCGTGTACAGAGGCGTCCTGATTACGACTCTTCCCCGGCGGTCAATGCGCAAGGTCATCGTTTTCCTGCGCCGCCTGCTCCTCACCAGCAAGTACCCGCACGCGCCAGCGGCTCGTCCTGCCTGGTCTCTTACGGTTTGCTGGTTTTTCCTCCTCACGATGCGTCCCCACTCCGTCGCACAGTTTTCTTAAAGGCCCAATTGCGCAGCGATGCCCTTCATCGCTTCCAGGCTGAGCTGCACAAACTCCTCCAGGGGCAACCCGATATCCTCACATTCCAGTATGATATCCCGATTGATTGACGCAGCAAATGCTTTTTCTTTCATCCTCTTCGTGATCGATTTCGGTTTTACACTCCCCAGCTTCTTGTCGGGATAGACGAGCGCGGTGGCCACTATCATGCCCGTGATTGTCTCACCCGCAGCCAGAGCGTGTTGGAACTCGGTGGCCCGCTTCTTCCCCGTCAGGGTTTCATTGTGCATGACGACGGCATCAATGATCTCTTCGTCGACGGCCCGTTCTCTCAGGATCCTTTCCGCCTCCCTGCCATGCACCTTCAGGTCAGCATTGGTAAGCTCCACGTCCAGGTCATGAAGCAGGCCAGCCATTGCCCACTGTTCTTCGTTCCGGCCGAGTCTCCGGGCGAGGACCCGCATGACTGCTTCGGTCGCGTAGCAGTGGTTCAGCATACGTTCATTCTTGACACACGTGTGAAGGAGCTGGATCGCTTCTTGCCTCGTCATAATGTGATTGATACCAAGCTGCCTTCATTCATATAGCTTCGTTGCCCGCGGAGGCACGACTCCGACGTACTACATAGTACGCCTCCGTCGCTATCCTCCTGGTCGCCCGGGGTACCCGGCCGAAGGCTGGGTCGTATTTTTGAATGCAGCTTGGTATCAGTTCTCTCCGTATCTAAAACTTGAACCCCAATCTAGTTATAGAGCAAGACGCAGTTTCCAGCAATAGTTATTTTGTGGGTTAACTCTTTCGCCGCACCCGCTTCTGACTGCAGGGCATATTTTTGTGGACGAAGGATTTCTTGCGGCTGCAATAGACGGCGATGAAGGTTCTGCAGCTTCCCGAGCCGTCAAGCGCCCCTTCTTTAGGCATTTCCGCGTACCTGCACATAAGATCGCAGAAGCCGAGAAGCGAGCTCTTTGCGCTACTTTTCACGGCAAAGATCCTAGCGGTCGCGCGGTCTTTTGTCAATTAAATCTTGGAGTCCGGCCGATTTGACTCTTTCGCATCTACGCGACTATACGTGAATACAACGATGCTCCTTTTCTGCTGCAAAAGCCCGGCGAGTTCCAGGATGTCCCGATTGTGCATCCTGATGCAGCCGCGACTGGCGTGTTGGCCAATGCTCCGTGGCTGATTCGTTCCGTGTATTCTCAACGGTTCGTGATATCCATCGAACTTGAGGATGATTTTCGCCTTGCCCATAGCATTGAGCGGACTGCCCGGGGGCACGCGCTCTGACAGCTCGCGTCCCTTTGCCAGCCAATCCTGCCGCGTTTCGGGCGTGGGGTACCACCATGGATCGGTGATGACCCGCTGCACACTGCCAATGAGCTCTTCCTTTTTCAATAAGGGCTTAGGGATATCCTTCGGCCTTGGCCCAGCTACGGAGTATCTGCGAATTTCCGTCCCGTCCTGCTCCCTCAAGACGAGGAAAAGTTTTCGGAGATCGACTTCAATGATCCTATCGCAGGCGCTTGTGTCCAAAGTATTGAAGACGCTCGCGGCTTCGGGTGTGTATGATGTGTTCCCTATGTGTAATGGTGGGAACATCAGTCCCAGGAACGCGCAAATGCCAAAACCCCCTTTCATCAAGTTACGCTGTAATGAGCTTGCCGTCATGCGGTTCCCGACCTTTGGAACGGTACTTTTGCAAGATACATACCGTTGATAGAGGAGTCCGCTTCTCTTTGGTTCGACAAAATGGTCGAGAAAGGCTGTCGACTTCGTCATATTTGACCGGATGCGGGAGTGGGAACGGATGATAAGTCATGTAATTATATGCACTTACATAAAGGGGCCTTCTGGCATTGTCGTTGCTATCATGATGGTATGTCACAGAAAAAAAAGTAGCAAGGAGGTGCAATAATGAAAGCAAAAGTGGTTGTGATGCTTCTTGCTGTGATGCTCACCCTGCTGGTCATCAATCCTGTTCCATCTTACGCCGGAGGACACGGATATTACAGCGGATGGGCGGTGGGAGGGGCATTAGTAGGTGGCGCTGTCCTTGGGACGGTACTGGGGAGCGCTTTAGCCGGGCCTCGATACGTACCTGCGCCCCAGCCGGTAGTCGCGTATCCGGCGCCGGCTTACGCGGAGTCCTATGCATACCCCGCCCCAGTATATGGCTATGCCCCTCCGGGGCAGTGGGTAGTTGTTCCCGGCAGGTGGGCATATGGCAGGTGGGTGCCCCCTCATAGGGTCTGGTACCGGTGAACCCCTGGCGAAAGCCGCTGACCCGCAACCGGTTAAGATCGTGTATAATGTTGAGATGTCAGCCAGTCAAGACATCTCAACAAAGGAAAAATCTGACATCCGCACGTTGATCCGTTTTGTCGCTATCTACTGCCGTGAAAAGCACGAGGGAGCGAAGGACCCCTTCCTCTTGAAACAACTGGACATCAGGCGGATCGAGAAGAAAGAGATTCTCCTCTGCCAAGATTGCAAGAGGCTTCTGACCTACGGCATAGGCATGCGACTCGCTTGCCCTCACGACCCGAAGCCGATGTGCAAGAAGTGCGAGAGCCAGTGCTACAAGGGAGCGTACAAGAAGAAAATCAAGGAGATCATGAAATTCTCGGGTATGCACTTGGTCAAGCACGGACGCGTCGACATGCTCTATCACTACTTCAGATAGACCTCATAACCCTTTGTGTTTGCTTTTTCATTGAGCTACAATGAATGGGTAGCTGATAATCGTGAGTGGTCTTTGCCTATACCAATTTGCATTCAAGCGGACGACCCAGCCTTCGGCCGGGTACCCCGGGCGGCAGCGAGGAGCCCCACCCGCAAGCGGGTACCCGGGCGTACCTGGGGGTACGTCGAGGAGAGCGATAGCGTAGCATCCTGTAAGGACGCAGCGACAACGAAGGTATACACATGAAGGCGAATTGGTATAAGACGAGGGAGCAGGGAGATGAAAACGCCGGATAAGATGCACGCTATGGTGCTCGAAGAACAGGGTAAACCCTTACAGTTCAGGGAAGTTGCGGTCCCCGAGCCGGCCCCCGACAACGTGTTGATCAAAGTTCAGGCGTGTGGCGTCTGCCGGACTGACCTGCACGTCTTTGATGGGGAGCTGCCCCATCCCAAGCTGCCTCTGATCCTGGGGCACGAGATCGTTGGTACTGTTGCAGGGGTCGGGTCGCAGGTCACGGCATTCCGCGAAGGAGAACGAATCGGCGTGCCCTGGCTCGGCTATACCTGTGGAAAGTGCCGTTACTGCGGCAGGGGCCAGGAGAATCTCTGCGAGCATGCGCTTTTTACGGGCTACACGCGAGACGGCGGGTATGCCGAGTACACTGTTGCAGATCAGCGATACTGTTTTCGCTTGCCTGCGACCTATAGTGATGTCGAAGCCGCTCCTCTTCTTTGCGCAGGACTCATCGGATATCGAGCCTACCGCATGGCGGGAGGACAGATGGATTTTGACGGGCAAGCCCGTCGAAATCCATCTAGCGAGCACGGCGAGCGAGAAGGGGAGGCTCCGGCGGCTTTGCCGCTGGAGGGGGCGACGCGAGCCCCAGTGATGGAACGTCTGGGCATTTACGGATTCGGCGCTGCAGCCCACCTGATTGCCCAGGTTGCCCTGGCTCAAGGTAAAAAGGTCTACGCGTTCACCAGACCGGGCGATCGCGAAGGCCAGTCTTTTGCGCGCAACGTGGGGGTTACGTGGGTGGGCGACTCCGATGCTGCACCTCCGGAAGAGCTTGACGCCGCAATCATCTTTGCGCCGGTCGGTGCGCTGTTGCCGGCTGCGCTGCGGGCAACGGATAAAGGGGGGACGGTCGTCTGTGGAGGCATCCACATGAGCGATATCCCGTCTTTCCCTTACCGTCTGCTCTGGGAGGAACGGGTTGTGAGGTCCGTGGCCAACCTGACCCGGGCCGATGGCGAGCAATTCCTTGATGTGGCCGCCCGCGTGCCGATCAAGGTTGAGTCGCAGCCCTTTCCGTTGAGGTCGGCCAATGAGGCGCTCGATCGATTGAGACGCGGCGCGCTGACCGGCGCAGCAGTGCTTGTTATGGACAACTAAGGTAACATTTTTGGTTGACCGAGGCGGGAACGTGCTTTATGTTCTAATGATAGTCGATGCAAGGGACGGGCTGTGGGGTTTTATACCAAGTTGCGTTCAAAAATAGAGCAAGGCGACCAGGAGGATAGCGACGGAGGCGTACTATAAGTACGTCGGAGTCGTGCCGACGCAGGCAACGAAGCTATATGAATGAA
>JADGQN010000154.1 GCA_017881765.1 Syntrophobacterales bacterium
TCAGAAGGAGTTCAGGTTCACGAGTACCTATTGTTCCCGGATTGCGACTCGGTTGGTGTGAAGCTGCGTGATGGAAGACTCGAGATCAAGGCGATGCGGTGCGCACCGCAACCCCTCACCCCGAATTGTGGCATTAACGGCCGAAAAGAGCAATGGGTTAAGTGGTCCTTCGCGAGCGAAGCGTTGCAGGCCCTGGACCCGGCGCTGCACCAGTCCGGTCACTGGCTGAAAGTGCGCAAGGAGCATTTTCTTCGCAGATTCTCCGCTGAGCGAGGTCCGCTTAGGGAGGTTACGGTAAAGCAAGAGCCCTTTCCCTTGGTTGGGTCTACTATCGAAGTTACCCGTATTGAGGTGGACGCCAATCCGCGATTCTGGTTTTCTCTCGGCCTTGAGGCCTTCGGTCCGACAATGGTTGCAGCCCGGATCCTGGAAGACACGCTCGGGCTGTTCTTCAACGAACATGGCTCTATACCTGGCACGACACTGAGTGAATACGAGTCAGCCAGTTACCCCGCCTGGCTAACGAAGCTTGCCAAGACATTCTCGCGATAGTGGGAAGTTAGCAATGCTCTCGGAGAACCATATGAGCTGCCCGCAGGGAAGAAAGAATCTGCCGCTCGTAGCGGTCGGCCAAATCAGTATGCCGGCGAGTTCTCATATTGGCTGCGTTGTTATCACAGCCTTCATCTTATCGGTTATAAATCTTTTTGAGGGATCTTCGAGCCTTTTTCAACCCTTTGATGACTTCCATGGGGTCCATTGTTCCGTCAGGAATTCCGGCAAGTCGTTTCTCGGCCTTTGCAAGTCCCTTTGAAACCGGTTTTCTACAAGACTCAAGTTCACCTTTCACCTTATCAAGGGCCGCGGTCATCTTGAGGAACTGCTTTTCTATCTTCTTCCTGGCCTTTTCTGTCAACTGGTCACCGAACCGATCCTTAACCCTCCGCGCCAGACCCTCCACTCTTACCCTGATCGCCGCTGCCGCTGCCTTAAGGTCTTTCACTTTTCTGGCCTTCTTCTTATCACTTTCCTGCGCCAGGGCGGCTGCTTGGTCGATGATCGGTTTTAGTGGTAGCCGCTCTAATCCTCTGATTTTCCTAAGTTCCGCTTTCCCCGCCGCAGCAATCTTGTCAAACGTATCGTAGCCTGCTGCCATCAAGCGCTTCGATAAGACTTCACCAACCCCTTTGATCTTCTGAAGTTCCTTCGAGTTCTTTTTCATGGCTGGTTATTTCTCCCCTGAACATGATGAATTTTTTTGTAAGGCAACAAACACTCGCACCCGCTTACCCTAAAAACCCTATTTGGTGTTTACTCCCGGAGCGGGAACGTCAATCTTCTTTCCTTCAAACATGACCCACTTCAAAGAAGCCTGCGCTTTCTGTTTCGTAGGAGGCATCTTCAGGCAAACCACCATTCCCTTTTTAAGTGGAAGTGGACGCCGCAGTTTGAGCAGAATTCCCACAACCTCACCAAGATCCGGCTCATGACCAACCAGGGCCAGCCCATGCGTTCCCTTGAATGAAACAAGAATTCGGCGAAGTTTGGCCAAATCAAATGAAGGGGCCAGTTCCGAAGAGACCACGAGCTTCCCTTCGAAGGCGAGTGCTTCGGACAGGATTTCGGCCGTTTGTACGGCCCGCACAAGGGGACTGGTTATGATGGCATCAGGTACTATCCCTTTTTTTGCCATATTGTTGGCCGTTAATCGAAAGGATTTGCGACCGCGAAGGGTGAGATAGCGGTTCTCGTCAACAACTTGTCCTCCTTTCGCGATAGCCGCTGCATGCCGAACGAAATAAAGCTTCATTTCACCGCCCGCCCGCACCAAGTCTATAGTTGAACAATTAAGTCTTTAAGACATGGCTTTTTTCATGTCTCCATATCATACTTCCGGTTTGCCATCGGGCGTGCCACTTTAAACACAGGGCCCTGTGCTATTGCGGAGCAAACTCAAGGTAGCCTTGCTTGGGATTTGGAAGGAAGTCCCAGTCCTTTTTTGCACGATGTACAACAACGTTTGCCGTAATCAACGCCTCCAACTCAGTTCCTGTAGAAGACTCTATATATCATTAATTTAATTGTCAAGATGACACTTTTTTTCAGTTTTACCGATTGAGGTGCTATTTTTGTCTAACTTGCATCAATCTTGACGGAGCGTTTGTCTCCGTTCTATAGTGCTTCTCATGCCCAAGATGCCCTATTACACTAATTCCCTTCAAGTGTATATCTTCGAAGGTTATCCATTTCCCAGCATGATCGCGATCGGAAGCGTTTATCGAACGGTGGGCGCGAGGAAGCAAAGGTCTCGTCAACAATGAGCATTTTCATCTAATCGGGTGAGAGGACCGATTACTGATTGCCCGGCATCGCCGCGGGTTGAGTGTGAAGGATTTCCTTGAGCAGGGCAAAGGTTTCTTCGGAGGAAAAGGACTGCCATATTCTACCGAAGGCTTCCCGTCGCTCCCTCGCAATCTCTGCTTGCAGTTGGTAGATCTCACCGAGTATGAAGAAAAGATCAGGGCCAACGACCTCCCCTCGCCACTCATCGTATAGGGAATCAATGAACTCCCTGGTGAAAACGGTGTCCTGGAGTTCCCCAAGGCAGTCCTGTATCTCGACCGTCCGTTCAATAAAGGGATCGAGGGCGCCATCGTATGCCGGGGCCATGAACTCGCACGCGTAGCGGAGCCTCTTCATTCGAATCCGGAGATTATGGAACTCCTTAAGTTTCGGCTTCGCGAGCACCGTGCGCCCCTGATGGATAGCGGCATCCAATCTCTCGGCGATGAGAACCGGCGCCACCTCATGGACCATCTTTGCCCCGAGCGGCTTACGCGGACGCGACGGGAGAGGCCTTTCGAGGAACTGTACGAAGCGGCGCTCAAGAGTTTTGTGTCGGGGCGATTCGAGGGCTTGATAGAGAGTATCACGCAGCCCGTGCCGGTGCTTCTCAATAAGGTTCCCGATAGCCCGTTTCTTCTTTCCGGGCAGGCGCTCGACCTTCGCTTTGAACCGTGGCAGGTTCAGGAGGAAAACGTCGATGTCACGGACCACTCCAAACTTACCCCCGAGCCATTTCATCTCTCCTGCGAGGTAAGCGGAGGTACGATCAGGAATAGCGTCGCGGAAAAGCCTAAAGGCAGAACGCATGCGGCGTGTTGCAACCCGTGCCTGGTGGACGAACTCGGAGTCGATATCGCGTTGCACCCCGGGAAGTTGCTCGCGAAACCACTGGAACTGATGTGTGAGGATCTTTCGAACGGCGAGGTCGAGGCGGTCGTCAAGTCTAACCCTCAACCGCTCCGGTGGCTTCTTGGAGGGGATTATTACTCTGAGCCGCTCCATGGCAACTTCGAGCTTTGACGCCGTGGACGGTGAATATTTGAATTTGCGCGACAGGAGTCGTGAAAGTGCTGAAAGCGACTTCACGGGACCTTTGAGGATTTCCGCTTCCATCTCATTCAACTTCTGTGCACGTCGTGGTTTTTGGAGCCCCCGAAGTGAGAAGCTCGACGTGTCGAAGGCAAGATCGATGTGTGCTCCTTCCGGCGAGACGACCCGGTAGCGACGGCGGTCGGTTCGAACTTGAATCTGCTCGAGGAGCTTTCGCGGGAAGATCATTTCATCGACAATTTTCCGAATCTGCTTCACCGGAATCACTGCCGGAATATCGACGGGTTTGCTGAGGGAAATTTCTTTTTCTGTTCTCTTCGCGAGCCCATGATTGATTGACCCGACACCTTTGAGTGTGTACGTTGCTGAACCGTTCGCAAAGCGGTAACGGAGAGCAAATTTGTTTTTCATGAGGGACCAGTCGAAGGTGTCAAGATAGGTGTCCACATTCTGCACTGGGTCAAGCTTCTCAACCGTGTAGCCGTTTTGGCTCAGATAGGCGACAACTGCCTGTTCTTCTCCCTGGCCGGGGAGGGCGAGCTTCAACTCTATCTCCATCGCTTTCGTCTGCCCCTTCAATCCACGAACCTCATTTTGATTCCCCCTAGCATCGGTATTCGATCATCCTCTTGGTTTTTCGTTCGAGTAGATCTTGCTTCTGACGGGCCCGTTCAATCTCCATCCGGCAATCGCCCGAAGCCTCAAGACGGATCGTGATCGCTTTGTCGCCGACGTCGCACGCCAGCCGTCGGACAACCTTGGCGTGGTTACAATCGAGGCCGTCTGCCACACGAAGCATCCCGGCGAGCCACTCCACAAGCCCACGCCGGTCGGCATCGAGCGACGCGAACCGCTTGTGCCGGGACGCATCCGGTAGCGCCTTGGTGTGATAACGGGCTATGAGGGCGCAGACCAATCGATCCTGGTCGTCAAGACCGGGAATATCCAGCTCTAAGATGAAATCGCGGCTCAGTTTGTGGTGCTTCCCCGACACCGCCCGTGACCAGCCGATATCGTGCAGCCTGCCAGCGATTTCGAGGAGGCGCCGCTGACTCGAATCGTATATATGAAGGGCGTGAAGCCCGTCGAAAAGAGCCAGCGCGAGAGTCGCAACGTGTTCGCTATGGGTCGGATCGGGGTCATAGGTCTGCGCTGTTTTGGCGACAAATGACATTGTCGCGTTCCTGGGTTGCTTCTTCACGTTTCTTACCTTCCTTCTGCCCTTAATCGTTTTAAGCCCTTCTTCTTGCCGATCTTCTTAACAAGCTCTTCGTAGGGAGGAGATTTCACACCGCCCTCCCGGGCGATCGCGATAAGCGCGCTTTGGCTGCGCACAGGCTTCGCCCCGCCCTTCGGCGCCACCCGCACATATGAGCCGTCCGGCTGCATCAGACGAGCCTTCATGTTGTCGCCAAGATACGTCATAAGGATCTCGTCGATAATACGCGCCTTGAGCTCGGTATCCTCTATCGGATAGAGAATTTCAGCACGCTTCTTGAAATTACGCGGCATCCAGTCAGCGCTGCCCGAATAGATTTCCGGATTCCCGCCGTTATGAAAGTAAAAAATCCGGGAATGTTCCAGGAACCGGTCGAGGATACTGAGGACGCGAATATTTTCGCTGATCTCCGGTACGCCAGGCCTGAGGCAGCAAATGCCTCTCACAATGAGGTCGATACGGACCCCGGCGCGCGAAGCTTCATAGAGTTTACGGATGATCTTCGTATCGACGAGGGCGTTCATCTTTGCGATGATACGCCCCCGCTTTTTCGGAGTTGACTTCTGGATCTCCCGATCGATGAGGCTAATCAATCTCTCGTGGGCCGTCACCGGAGAGATCATGAATTTGTGGAACATCGAGGCTACCGTTTTGGTTGTTGGCAGGTCTCCGCCGATCCATGAATTGAATCCGGTTAGAACGTTGAAGAGCGCGGAGACATCGTCGCCGAAATCGGGATTGCAGGTGAGGAGACCCATGTCGGTATATATCTTCGCGGTGACCGTGTTGTAATTGCCGGTCGAGACATGGACGTAACGTCGCAGGCGCTTGCCTTCGCGGCGGACGATCAAGGTTGCCTTGCAATGGATTTTCCAGCGGACGAACCCGAATACAGCGTTTATGCCCGATTCCTCCATCTGCCGCGACAAATCGATGTTGGACTCCTCGTCAAACCGGGCCTTCAACTCGACGACCGCCGTCACTTGTTTGCCGTTCTCGGAGGCCCGCCGCAGCGCCCCAACGACCGGGGAGTCCTTCCCGATCCGGTACAGCGTCTGTTTGATCGCGAGCACGTCGGGATCGTCGGCGGCCGTGTTGAGGAAGTCCATGACGACCGCGAACGAGTCGTACGGGTGGTGCAGGAGCACGTCTCCCTCGCGAATGATCGTAAAAATATCCTTGTCTGCGGCGAGCCGCTGCGGGATGCGCGGGTTGAAAGGAGGGTCCTTGTGGGACGTGTCGACAGGAAGTTCGTACAGGGAAAGAAAATCGCGGATATTGATCGGGCCGTTGATTTCATAGATGAACCGTTCCTCAATGCCGAGCTGCCGGGCGAGGAGCTGGATGACCTTCTTGGGAGCGTCAGGCTCGACCTCGAGCCGGACGGCGATTTTGTCCGAGCGGTCCCTGATTTCGGCCTCCACGGACTTCAGAAGATCCAACACCTCATCTTCGTGGAGGTCGTAATCGTGGTTCCGCGTGACGCGGAAGGCGATACTATTTCTGATCTCCATCCCGGGAAACAGCCTTTGGATGTGCTCGCATATGAGGTCTTCAAGGAGGATGAAATGGTGTCCCTCCGTTTCAGCATTTGCAGGAACAAGTCTCGGCAGGATCGAGGGTACTTCGACGAAGGCGTAAGCCTGCGGCACCTTTATTCCGCTTGCTTCCTTGAAAACGACCATGAGATTGAGGCGGAGGTTTGCGAGGAACGGAAACGGATGTCCCGCATCGACGGCAAGAGGCGTCAGGACGGGGAAGACCTGTGCCTCAAAGTATTCTTCGAGCCGCTTCCTCTCCTTCTTATCCAGTTCATCGATACGGTGGATGAACATCCTGGCTTTTGTTAGTCTGGGCAGCACGTCCTTCATGATGCACCCGTATTGTTCGGTAACGAGCGCGCGAACTTTTTCTGCGATTTCGTCGAGCTGCTGCCGCACCGTCCTGCCGCTTGCATCAATGCTATCGACATCCGCATTGAGGATGCGGGAGAGACCGCCGACACGAACCATAAAGTACTCGTCAAGGTTCGAACTGAAAATGGAGGCGAACTTCAGTTTTTCAAGAGACGGAGTGTGTGGGTCCTGGGCCTCTTCGAGCACGCGCCGGTTAAACTCAAGCCATGAAAGCTCGCGATTGACATAGAGAGATGGATCGTCGAGATCTATAGCTGCCCCCCGTACCACGGGGGCTGATTTCTTCCTCGGTGCCATCATTTCCTCCTGAAATGACGCTCGATTGGCTCGGTAATCGTCACTTCTCTGTTAGCTCCCGTTTTACGGCGGCGAGTTCCTTCAACTCCTCCTTACCGACTTTGGGATAGCTCAGGTTCATCGAGGCCAGTGCGTCGATGACTGCGGCCGCGATGACAACGCGGGTGAACCACTTGTTGTCGGCGGGCACAACAAACCACGGTGCGTCTTTGCTCGCGGTCCGGCGGATCATGTCTTCGTAGGCTTCCGTGTATTGGTTCCAGAACTGACGCTCCTTCATGTCGCTCGCCGAGTATTTCCAGTTTTTATCCGGGTTCTGTACCCTTTCGAGGAAACGCCTTTTCTGCTCTTTCTTTGAAACGTGGAGGAAAAACTTCCGAACGGCAATGCCATTGCGCACCAGATAGCGCTCGAAACTTCGAATGTCCTGAAACCGGTCTTTCCAGATGCTCTTGGTGACAAGTTCGGGCGGGAGTTTTTGGTTTGCCAGGAACTCCTGGTGCACCCGCACGACCAGCGTTTCCTCGTAGTAGCTGCGGTTGAAGATGCCGATGCGGCCGCGCTCCGGCAGACGCTTCATGCAACGCCAGAGGTAATCGTGGTTGAGATCCTCGGCTGAAGGCGACTTGAAGGAATAGACCTCGACCCCCTGCGGGTTGACCCCGGACATGACGTGCTTGATGGCGCCATCCTTGCCCGCCGCGTCCATGCCCTGGAAGATGAGCAGCAGCCCCCAACGGTCCTGGGCGTAAAGCATATCCTGGAGGGCAGTCAGCGCCTGGATGTCGATGGTCAGCGCTTCCTTCGCGCGCGGTTTATTCTCGGATTTCAGGTCGAGGGTGTCCGCCGGGTCGATGTCCTTAAGACGAAAGCCCTCGCCGTCCTGCACGCGGAATGGCTTTGCGAGTTCGTGTGCCTTCTTGATGATTCTCGTCATTTTCATCTCTTGCATCCCTTGCCTTTTCTCTCGACTCTTTCTCCCTTTTGAGGTGAGCTGAGGCCTTAGTTTTGCGTAGAAATCAATCGAGCGAGCCGGAGCCAACCATCCCCTATTATAATGCGTGTATTCTCTTTTGCAAAGATATATTGACTTATGTCTCTGGGACCTTGGTCGTATACTACCAAATTGCCTTCCGGTGCCGCGCTCAAAGCGGCGACGCTGGCAAACCTTGCCCGTTACCTTATTATCCCGGTGTCGTATCCCAGCCTTGCTTCCTTTTCTCTCAGCGTAGCGATGGCTCTCCGGAAACGCATATACCTTTTTCCAGCCTCGATGATCAGCAAGGCCCCGATGATGATGAAAAACAGACCGGCACAGAAATAGAGGACACCCCCCAGGTACTTCATGATCAGGAGACCGACGGAGCTGAAGGCCAGGCCCGTCTGCATATAAGAGTGCATGGTCCTCTCCCTTGAAAGAAAGGTTTGTTCCTCCGCAAGGAGGATCATGATATCCCCATTCTTATCCATTTCGAACCACCTCCTGTTAAGGAAGTCTACGAAAAAGGAGAATACGCAGTCAATAGGAAGAATCTGTTCGCCTAACTGATAAGTCGGCTGACCGCCGCCCTCTGCCCTGCTCATTCTCTTCGGTTGTCTACGGCCAGGAAAGGGATACGAAGGAGTTCCCTTACCTCTCAATTTCGTTTGGTCCCTCCTCAGATTCACCAGCGCCGTACTTTAGCTGGCAATTCTCCTTTGCCTTGGAACTTCGCAAACGAGTAAACGACGCTAGGGGGATACGAAGAATTTGCTGCCCAAGAGCAAATGACATGTGGTCACATTTCGGGGTCAAGTACCAACAGCTTCTCGAAATACGCATATCCGCCCAATGTCCGTTGATACTGGATTTATCTGGTAATGTGCAATCTTCTGGGTCACTTCTGAATTCCACCTTTGTAGGTGTTATGGGTAAGGCCAGGGCGGGAGAACCTTTCGTGAGCGTAGCGTCGCCGGAAAGATCTGGGACCCCACGCCGAAGAAGAGGCTTGCTGAATTTACTTCAAGGTGATGGCCTTCTCCGGGCATATCTCCTGGCAGCAAAAGCAGGTGATACAGGTATCGTCGTCCACCTCGGGGAGATGGTCGCTTTCACTCAAGGACAACGCGGTGACCGGACACTGATCAACGCAGGTGCCGCAGCCTGTGCACAATCCAGGGTCAGCCTCGGGTCGCAGAACCGTTCGACTGTGGAGCATCGACTGCAGGTCCGGGTTGTCAAGATTGTCTTCGCCGCCCAGCGGAGGAAGCTTGAAATCAGGAAGCTGTCTCAACTCCCCTATGACTTCGATGGTTCTCAGGTCGTAATCGCCGAGGCCCACCTCTTTCGCCTTCTGAAGGAACCGCAACCGGCCCGGTTCGAGCCCCATCATCGTCGCGATGACAGCGTCCAGGGCAACGCCATTGTCGGAAGCCAGTACCAAGCCGATCTCTCTGAGGTCGGGACCGGCAGGGCCGTTGCCTTCCATACCCACGACGGCATCCACGAGGAACAGATCGGGTACGCGGAGCCGGAACACTTCGACCAACATTTCGTGGAAACGCTCAGCGCAGCCCGCCGCTTTATGCAGTCTGGCTTTCTGCGCACCGGGCAGGAAGCCGTAGCTGTTCTTGATCGCGCCCGTGACAACCGTCAATCCGTGGGTCTTAAACTTCGGCAGGCTGATGACGATGTCAGCGTCCAGCACAGCCGTGGAGACGCTCACCTCCGGCATGAAATCAGGGTTGAATGCAACTTTCCGCGCGTCATTGCCGATGTTTCGATAGTAGCCCTTTGCTGCCTCCATCAAGCCTGTCTTCCTGAAGCATTCCTCGTTTGCCCCGTAGCCGTGCAG
>JADGQN010000013.1 GCA_017881765.1 Syntrophobacterales bacterium
TCGAAGGCATTGTTTACATTAAGGTAGATGAAATCCTTCGGCTTACCCTGGTCAAAAAGCATCTTACAATGTGCAAATCCATTCAGCATATTGTCGAATAAAGAACGGTAGTGTTCTTCGCTCTCGCGTAGGGCCTCATCCGCGCGCTCCCGTATCATGAGTACAAAGCCAATGCTGGAGAGTACTACAACCCCGAGCGACACAACGCTACCCGCATTTCGGAAGGTCGTTGCGTGTAAAACAGACAGTTGTCCATAGGGGAGCGTGAGACCCTCTACCAGCCGATTAAGCATGACCATAGCCGCCATGAGAAAAGCGAAGCCGGTCAGCCAGTAGGATAGCCTTTCCTTAACCGGGGCGTTACGCAGCAGTACCCAGACAATGCCGCTGATCTGCAGAATGGAGAGGAGCGATATAAAAATAACCCGGTACAATAGGTTGTCTACATATGTCGAGAAGTACCAGAAAAAGATGAAGGTGGCTGCAATCGGAGAAAGGAGCATGCCCGTGTTGCAGGAGCGACCCCGGAACCGCCGCACTGCAGCGTAAAGGAAGGAATAACTTGCTGTCAGGAGAGTGTTGGCGACGACAATGGAAAGAGAGTCCCCTATGATCCCGCGAAGTCCCAGGAGCGCCCTGAAGGGCCCAGCCAAGCGCCCATTGGAGCGCACCGTCCTGCTGAAATCGTCGAGTCTGGAGGGTGAGCAGCGCCGCGGCAACGATGAAACAGGTCGCCGCCATAGCAATGTACATGGTCCGTACATCCAGAATCATACACGACCTCGCTTCTTCACCCTAGGCTGCGCGCGTTGATACTTTACCCAAATGCTGCCGCAAAGGGAAGCCTAAAATTGCCGGGATTTGCCCATTTTCTTGCTTGACGCATTCCTCATAGTTATGATAGTAATAGAAAAAGCGTTAACTGGAGGTTTGAAGGCTGTGGCCAGATACTGGAATCCAACGATTATCTGATTGGTCACCAGGGAGTCCGTGCGATTCCCGACCTCATTCCCCGCCATTCCCTTCCGTCGTCTCTAGCCTCTATCCGGGCCCGAGACGCAGCAGGGCCGGGGATACGGGGTGAGACTACCAGGCAATCTCTCAGAGACTATTCCAAGCCGCTGCGGGCGGTGAACTGGCCACTACCTCTTACGATCTCTTCGACCCGAGGAGGGGCAGATGAAGTTCAATGTGTCCGGCGAGAGACCCTTGATCGACGATGAGTACGTGGGAGAGCCGGCAAAACGCGCGTTGCAGTATATTCAATCCAAAAGGCAGCGTGGTTTTCCGGTCGTCGGTGTCTACTGTGGGTACGCGCCCCTGGAAATCATCAAAGCCATGGAGGCAACCATTGCAGTCCTTTGCGCTTTTTCGAATAAAACGATCAGAAACGCCGAAGCCTCCCTGCCCGCGAATCTCTGCCCTCTGATCAAGTCGAGCTACGGCTTTATCATCACGGACACGTGCCCTTTCTACGGGCTTTCCGACGTAGTCGTAGCGGAGACCACCTGCGACGGAAAGAAGAAGATGTACGAGCTCATCAGAGACATCAAGCCGATGCACGTCATGGACCTGCCGCACGTGCCGGACGAGAAGGAGGCGGAACAGAACTGGACCGTCATGATACGAAAGCTGCAGAGCTTTCTTGAAAAGCATCTGGATCGGAAGGCGACCGATGAGCAGATCGAAGAGGCGATCAAAGACACGAACCGCAAGAACAGGAAGATGAACGCCATTTTCGACTTCATGGCGCGCAGGCCGCCCGTGATGAGCTGGCAGGAACTCTATGATCTGACCTTTCTTGCTCAGCCTTCTACCGCCGCGGATATGGACGACCTGCTGGATGCGAGTCTCGCCGCGCTGGGACGCAGGCGAGAGAGAGGCGTCTTTTACGGCCTACACGATGCGCCTCGTATTCTCGTCACGGGGTGTCCCGTGGCCGGCGATGCGACCAAGGTTTTCAAGATCATCGAAGAAGCCGGAGGGGTGATCGTCGCGATCGATTCCTGTACGGGCATGAAGGCATACATGGACGAGATCGAAGAAAACAGCCCCGATCCCGTGGCTGCTCTGGCCCGCCGCTACTTGAAGATCGCCTGTGCATGCATGACGCCCAACGTGAGGCGGCTGACCGAGCTGGACCGGTACATCGAACGTTTCAATCCCGACGCTATTATCGACGTCGTACTTCATGCCTGTCACGGGTACAATGTGGAGTCCCACAAGGTCATGAAACACGTGAAGGAGAAGAAGATTCCCTTTCTGCATATCGAGACCGATTATTCCATGACCGACTCAAGCCAGATTCGTACGAGGGTCGAAGCGCTCCTCGAAACAATACGTTAGGAAGTACGCGCGGGCAAAAGGGCCGATGGACTCAATGAGGATATGAACGTGAACGATTGGTCGTTAATGAAGTACGTGAGACGGGGCGGGTGCGCGTCAAAAATAGGTCCGGGCGATCTGTCGGGCGTACTGTGCGACATGAAGGCGCCGCGGGATGAGAACGTGCTGGCCGGCTTTGATGATTTTGAGGACGCAGGCGTGTACCGACTCACGGAGGAACTTGCCATAGTGCAGACCGTCGATTTTCTTACCCCCGTGGTAAACGATCCATATCTGTTCGGGCAGATCGCGGCGGCCAATGCCTTGAGCGATATCTA
Organism: Syntrophobacterales bacterium; assembly: GCA_017881765.1. Taxonomy (GTDB): domain Bacteria; phylum Desulfobacterota; class Syntrophorhabdia; order Syntrophorhabdales; family WCHB1-27; genus JADGQN01. The sequence continues at coordinate 2,664 of JADGQN010000013.1, forward strand.
TGCGATGGGTGCGACTCCCAGGACCGCCCTGAATATAGTCGGGTTCTCGCCGAAGCATTACGACATGGCGATATTGAAGGAGATTATCAAGGGCGGCATTACGAAGATGAAGGAGGCGGGCGTCAGCCTTATCGGCGGCCACAGCGTCGATGACGTGGAGATAAAATATGGCCTGTCGGTAACCGGTATCGTTCATCCCGGGAAAATCATCCGAAACAGAGGCGCCCGAGTGGGCGATCTGCTCGTCCTCACAAAGCCTCTCGGCACCGGCGTCATCGTCACGGCTGCGAAGGAAGGGTCGGCAGACGAGAATACGGTGGCGAACGCGGTTGAGGTCATGTTAGAGCTGAATGACAAGGCCTCCTGCATCATGAAACAGGCCCGTGCTCATGCAGCGACCGATGTAACGGGCTTCGGCCTCGTTGGCCACCTGTCTGAAATGATCGGGGAGACTCTCGGCGTCGAGCTGTTTCTCGAAGAGATCCCCTTGCTTCCCGATGTCGTACGAATGCATTCCTCAGGCGTTGTCTCGGGTGGGCTGCGCCGAAACAGGGAATTTTACGGTCCCCGTCTGAATTACGCGCGGCGGGACGTACGCATAGACCTTCTCTTCGATCCGCAGACATCAGGGGGTCTGCTCTTCGCCATCGACGCGGATAGCTGGCCTTTATTGAAGAGCCTGGCAAGGGATGAAGACCAAGAGGTGACCGTGATAGGGAGGTTCACGGACACGGCAGGAGGCAAGATACGTGTGACATAACATTCTCTTCTTAGCTGATCGGAAGAAAGGAATACTTTCCCGGAGTATCGATCGGGTCGAAGCGCTCGGACACATGTTAAGCTACACGCTGCCTTGCTTCAAACTGGGCATGCTGCGTCGATCGAGCATTTCCTGCACTTCGGGGATAATTGCCGTATTACCTCCTAGGCCACAGCCCCCGGTTGCTTTAAAGTTCAACATATGGTCCGCTTGAGAACCCTTGCCGCGCTCTTCCGAATCGAGTAGGGGACCTATGCTGTACCCTTGGTAGGCCGATACCGGTCGGCCGCATTCCGTGGCGGCAATCCACAGAAAAGTTGCGCCGGGAGGAGCGATACGTTTCAGGTTGGCCTCTAAATGAAGCAAGAATGCTCTATCGGGATCGAGCGACTTGGGGCGCAAGGGGTTCCTCCCCATGATGGCTCCGATTGTGGCTTTGCCCAAATGATAATAGCATGTCTTGCCCTCTTTGAGTGCTTGCACTGACCATACGGGAACTATGTGTATAGTCCCGCCCTCGCCCATTCCGGCAGGATGAATTATATATTTGCTGTTTTCAGTAATGATGGCGAAGAGCGCGCTCACACCATCAATGGTTATGACATCCTTGCCGTAATCACCCAAGGCCACGAGCAGGACGTCGGCAATGACCGTCTTTTCTCCACCATCGGCGAGTTTGATGTTCACGGCATGTTTTCCGGCTTCAGGGTCAACGATGATTCTCGAAGCAATCGCGTTGTCGTAGACCAAAACATTTCTCTCTTTTGCGGCCTTAAGGGCGTCTTCCCTGTGGCCTGTCACAAAATGACCGCCAGGATAGCGGACAGCGTTTATTTTGCCGGCTCCGATCTCGTCTATGATTCCAATGTCCGCTCCATAGATTGCCTCTACTTCCGAAGGAGTAAGGTCTCTTCCCATAAGTCCGAATTGCTCTTTCAATCTGTTCTTCCATTCGACCCTGGCTTCGCCTTCGACTTCAAATACCACTCTACCGCACAGGTTTGCGACCTGGCGGCCGGCGTCAGCGCCAATGAGGCCCATTTCCTCGAGGGCGCCGAGGGTTGCGCCGTTTCTTTTCAGGTTCGCTTTTGCATAACGTTTTTCAGTATCGGTCAGTTCGAGAAGTGCATACTGCAAGGCGACCTTCAGGTTCTTTATCAGTTCCCGGGGGCTTTCCTTCACCAGGGCCAATATGCCTCCGTAGTCGATCCTGAAAGCCTTGTAGCGAATGCTCTCGGGCCCCTCCGAGAGTCCCAAAATGCGTCTCACCTCATTGACAAAAAAAGATTTCGTCTGAAACATCTCGATCAGCCGCTGATCCATGTCTTCTTCAGGATGCACGGTCCAGCCGGAGAAGGTGAATATGTCGCGCGGGTTGGTGACAATACAATGCCTGCCTCCATTTTTGTGCGCCTGATAGAGCACATTGAGATAGGCGAACATACCTCCGATTCCTATGATATCGACAATTTCGTTTACCCCATTGGGCAATTTTTCTTTGACGATCTCAGGGGGTGCCGGTTTCTGTTCCAACCAGTCGGCATTTAGATCTTGATTCATAGAGGCAAGGTAATGGCCGACCAATTCCACCACATTGGGATTGCCGGCCTCCTGGAACAATCGCAGCACCGTTTGCCTCTGTGATTCAGAGACGCCGTTTGCCATGTTAAGCTGACTCACGCAGTCTTTATTAAGCATATAGTTCGTCTTCATATCTTAGTTCCTTTGGAGATATTTGGGAAGGCATCGCTCCATTCCCGATGGAAATAAAGTTGTACGGGTCTCGCTTAACAACTTCCCCGGAAGAGGAAGAAAATGTTAGCATTCCGCTAATCCGGCCGATAATGATGATATAGACAAGCATCTAACCACCGGACCCGGAGGACCCTGTAAGCCCGGAGCGGATTTCGCGACCCTGGCCGTTCTGGCAAGGCATATCTACCCGCAACGACGGGAATGGGGAATGTAAGGTAGGATAAGGAGTAAGCATGAAGCCGGTTCTTTGTTTCATCCTTTTGACGTTGTTCGTGAGTACCATGGCAACGTCGGCTCTTGCCGCGACATCAGATACCCTGAGTTGTAGCGGAAGCGTAGTCTCTCTCGGTGACTTCGCCTCAGACGTGGTGAGGAAGTGTGGCCAACCTGCCTATGCTGCTCAGCGCGAGCAGAAAATAGTGGAAGGGGATCTGCTTGGCGATCACACGGTTACGACGTTCGTAATCGATGACTGGACATTTAATTTTGGTCCAACGCAGTTTCAATACAGACTGCTCCTGAGAAATGGCAAGGTCTGGCGGATCGAGAACACGGGTTATGGGTTTTAAGGTCGGGCCATTAATGCAAGCACGTCATTGAGAGTGCCTTTAAACGGACCCGGAGTTTCCATTTTGATTGAGGCCAGGGCTACGGCAAACTTCAACGATTCCTGTACACCGTGGTCTATCCTCCAAGCCAGATACGCTCCCATCGTCGTGTCACCCCGACCGGTTCTGCCGTGAGAGCTTCTGTTAACGTATCTTTCAAAATAGGTTTGCCCTCTATACCGGGCAAGAGCTCCGTCTGAACGCGTTATAAGTGTCTCACTGCTCCCCCAGTCTTCCACTATAGCAGCTGCTTCCTCCAGATCACGGGATCCGGTGAGTATTTCCGCTTCAACGACATCAAGTTTCACCGCATCGACAAGGCTGATGATTTCTCTTTTGGCGGGCACATCTCTGAACCGAACCGCACCGGTCTCGGTATCGACCTGGCGCACAAAATTCTGCATGTCCACGGATAATCGAAATGCGCGTTTCTTCAGCTGTCGCATGAACTCCACGGTAAATTCCCTGTCGGTCAGAGCCCCGAGGTGCATCAAACAGGGTTCTATAGAGGGCATCTCTTCAAGCAGAAAGAAGCCAGCGTTTCTGGTCTGGTAGAGCAGCCTTTCGTCCAAATTCTCGGTCCGGTGAACAACACGCATGTGCGTGGTGTGCGGAGCGGGCTGCAGGAAAACGTCGATGCCTGCCGCCTCCAGGGGCGCGAGCATAGACGCATCTTCCTTTGCCATTCTTGTAATCACAGCGATGTTCTTCTTCGAAGGTATCGCGGCATACGCTCCAAAGAGTGGTGCCCCTCCCGGCACGCTATGGGAAGATCCCTCCTTAGCCTCAATGTCGTCGAATGTTACGTGACCCACAAACACCAGATCATAGTGTTTCATAGCAGCCTTCGCTTTTTCGCCGGGGTTAGACGGCGAACAGCTCTTCGGAGAGGAAAGCAGGATGCTTATCCTCTGGTCAAGTGCCTGTATTTAATGCGGTGGGGCTGGTCCGCGGCGGCGCCGAGCCGGGCCTTTCTGTCCGCTTCATACTCGGAATAATTTCCATCAAACCAGACCACTTTGCTGTCACCCTCGAAAGCGAGCATGTGCGTAGCGATACGGTCGAGGAACCATCGGTCGTGGCTGATAACTACGGCGCAGCCGGCAAAACTCTCCAATGCCTCTTCCAGGGCGCGCATGGTGTTTACGTCCAGGTCATTGGTGGGCTCGTCAAGGAGAAGGACATTGGCCTCTTCCTTCAGCATGCGGGCCAGGTGCACGCGGTTTCTTTCCCCTCCGGAGAGCATCGTCACTTTTTTCTGCTGATCAGTCCCGGAAAAATTAAAGCGGGCCACATAGGCGCGCGAATTTACCTGCCGCTTGCCGAGCTGTATAGTATCATCTCCGCCGGAAATAACCTCCCATATGGTCTTGTTCGGATCAAGGACATCGCGGCTCTGATCGACGTATGCCAGCTTTACGGTTTCTCCGATCTTGAAGGTGCCTGAATCAGGCAATTCCAGCCCGGTGATCATCCGGAAAAGGGTGGTCTTTCCTGCTCCGTTCGGTCCGATAACCCCTATGATGCCGCCCGGAGGCAGGGAAAAAGTCATTCCTTCCATGAGAATATTGTCGCCGTAACCCTTACTCACGCTGTCGGCTTCGATTACCACATTGCCCAACCGGGGTCCCGGGGGAATGTAGATTTCCAGCTCTTTCGAGCTTTTTTCGGTATCGCGGCTGAGGAGAGCCTCATAAGAAGTAATACGCGCTTTCGCTTTTGCGTGGCGTCCTTTGGGAGACATCTGTATCCACTCAAGCTCGCGCTGCAGGGTCTTCTGCCTCTGGCTCTCGGACTTCTCTTCCTGCTGGAGACGATTCTTTTTCTGCTCCAGCCAGGAGGAATAATTTCCTTTCCACGGGATCCCGTGCCCTTTATCGAGTTCCAGAATCCACCCGGCGACATTGTCGAGGAAATAGCGATCATGCGTTACGGCAATGACAGTGCCCGGATAGCTTTGCAGGTGGTGCTCCAGCCAGGCCACGGTCTCTGCGTCGAGATGGTTGGTCGGCTCGTCCAGAAGCAGGATATCAGGCTTGCGCAGGAGCAGTCTGCACAGCGCCACCCGGCGTTTTTCCCCTCCGGACAGCACATTGACCGGAGTTTCTCCCGGAGGACAGCGCAGGGCATCCATCGCCATCTCAAGGCGCGAATCAAGGTCCCACGCGTCCAGCCTATCCAGCTTCTCCTGTACCTCGCCCTGTCGTTCGATGAGTTTATTCATCTCATCGTCCGACATTGGTTCAGCGAATTTCTCATTGATAAGATTGTATTCCTTAAGGGCAGCTACTACTTCATGCACGCCCTCTTCCACAATCTCCCGGATCGTCTTTGCTTCATCCAGTTTCGGCTCCTGTTCGAGGAGCCCTACGGTGTAACCGGGAGAAAGGACCGTCTCGCCATTGAACTCTTCGTCCACTCCTGCCAGGATGTGGAGAAGGGAGCTCTTTCCTGACCCGTTCAGGCCGAGAACACCGATCTTTGCTCCATAAAAATAGGAGAGATAGATATCTTTCAAAACAGGTTGCTTGTCGTAATATTTGCTTACCCCGACCATGGAGTAAATAACCTTGTTCGGTTCATTGCCCATTGTTATTTCAAATCCTTTCTATAGAGCCTGCATTTTATGCGGTGTTGAAGTATACCATAATCACGTTGCCTGATATGTCGACGACGGCGGTATTGAGAACAGGGCGAAGCAGCCTTGCCTCAATCACCGGTTCCCGTAAAAGGTGGTGCAGCAAGAGGAACTGAGCGGGATAGAGATGACGAATTCAGAGAAATTCGCAAGCGAGATCCATCACCTTGTCGAATTGGCGAATCTACCCCATCGACAGATGGGCCGTCATTTCTGACAATTCGATCTCTTTCTCACCGTCCCTGTCATACTTTAGGACCTTGTTGCCGAAATCACCGGCATCGATTTTTCCCTTGACCCACTTGTTCCAGGTCTCTCTTTGGGAAGAGACGATAGAAGCAAAATCCCCCGATCGATCAAAGCGAGTCAAGGCCTCCTCTACTATCCAGACACAATAGTTACACTTCTTCTTTGCCTGTTCCGAAACGACATAGAAATACTGAAAATGTGGGCTCCCCGGCTTCAGACCATCGCGGATCTGGTAATCCTTGTAAGACCATTGGTTTTCCATCGTTCTTTTCCCTCCTTATTCAGGCGTTGTTGACTAAGAGAACCGTACCGTCAATCATAATGTAAGAATGACGAACGGAAAAATCCAGTCAACCCATCATCTGACCGATCGATAACAAAGACCGTTACGCCGCGGACTCGCTATTTTGACGCGCTGATAGCGCGCTAGTACGGCGCGCTGCTGAGTACGGCTAACCACCTGATTTTGAGTTGATCAGAGGTTATCGCGAGTTTCAACACGAGCTATGGTGAATCGACTCAGGTGATCTTTTTATAAAACAGAGAGCGGGATGGAAAAGAGGGTGCTTGCCTTGGCACCATCAGGTGGTTATATTTGAGATAGTTCAACGTCCATTTCCTCAGGAGGCGGTATGGTATACACGTGTACCCTGTGCGGTTATGAGTATGACGAGAGGGTTGAGAAGGTGCCCTTCGAGGAATTGCCCGACGATTGGCGCTGCCCGATATGCAAGGCGCCTAAGAGTGCCTTTGAGAAATCGGAATAGGCGAATTCCACTTCAAAGTGCAGCAGGTGAATGCTATTTCAAAGAGCGCCACGAGAGCGCAGTGTCGCCCCTGAAAGTCCGCTCTGCACCAGCGTCCCTGCAGTTCCTTTATGCCTCTATTTGAGTCGTTGTGCTCTCAGGTGACATTACATATAGATGGGAGAAGGTGAAGCCTTCAGCCGCCCCGTGCCAGTGTTTCTCTCCCGCCGCAATAAAGATAATATCTCCGGGGCCAACCGTAATTTCCTCATTTTCAGTGGCTACGATTCCTTTGCCTTCGGTGACAATAAGTACTTGTTCAATGGAATGAGTATGCAATTTATTTCTGACACCTTTTTCAAAATTGACCTGTTGAATCAGAAATCGTTTACTTAGATCCGTGTCTACTATAGGCTGCATGGTCACCGGTCCAGTGAAGATCGGGCTCACCCTCGGCGCTTTGGGAACCTGGTTAATCTTAATTATCTTCATGGCTACCTCCTCCTTTTGCGGGGTTTTATCCAGACCATCGTAACGGGGAGCGTAGGGAATGTCAAGGGAAACAGAGGGACAGCGAGAAAGCGGACTTTCATACAAACTACGTTCATGCGGCCGTATCACGGGTACGATAAGGTTCTGGTTGTTAAACGAAACTTCAGGTTTGTGGGTCGTGCGATCTCTTGCTCCTTCTTACGCCGACCCTTGAAAGGAGAGAGCTTCCTGCCCCTCTGACCTGCCCTGCGGCGCCTGAGACCATGGTGCCGAGCCTATCTTTAGAGACTTCCCAGGCCATCTTGGAGACTCTTGAGGTGCCCTGCCTTACAATGGAGCCGAGCAGCTTTGCAGCCTCTGCGCCGGCGGTCCTCCTTAAGCTCTTTTTTTCGGCGATAACGAGGGAGCCACAGTACCGCTTTGCGATGATGCCCACCCTGAGCGAGAGAAACGCATTTGCCGTGCCTGTCAGCACTGAGGTAACCAGTAAGGAGGCGGCCAGTTGGAGGCCCGGAACGGACCCGGCCATTGCGCCGAGGGTGGACGATAGAACAGGCTGTACCTGTTCATTCAGGTCAATGTCATCCAACTCGCTTGCCATGAACGCGGTGGCCGCAACGTTGGCATAGAGATGTATCAGGTCCCGCAAGGTGGGTCGTTGGTAGTAGAGGTGCGCGATTTGCCATACCATCCGCGACTGCGCCGACAGCACAAGAAAAGCATCCAGGCGGCCGCTCTGAGAGATGGCAGTGCTCATAAACACCGTAGAGGCTGTTTTCTGAATGATGTCATCGGCTTGCTTGCCCAGGAGTGTGAGGGCATCCTCAATCCGCTCGCGGTTCGAAAGATCAAAGTTTTTGAGGCGGGTGTTCGAGCGCAGCCGTTTTTTCAGCGACTCCAGGTATCTGGTGAATTCGGGCGAGTCTTCGCTCGCCGGGGGCATGAGAGAGCGGGGCAAACGCAGCAACATGAATACGGGCACCAGAATCAGCGCGGCGTACAGCGCCAGCAGGGACCAGAAAACGACTGTAGCGAAAACAGCACTCACGTTCCGCGCGAGCTGGACCACCTGTGCCGTCTGGTTTATTACGAAAAGAATGAACAAAAGCATTACCAGAAGGCTGGCGAGCAATGCAATTTTTTTTGCAGCCCTGTTCATTTCTTGCATCCCTCTTCTGCCTGTCTCCATGACTATCGTCAAAAAGAAGCAGATGGTGCGCTATTATAACCCAATTATTACTCTGTTGCGTAAGGACCTATACCGATTCGCATTCAAGATGGACGACCCAGCCTTCGGTCGGGTACCCCGGGCGGCAGCGAGGAGCCCCACCCGCAAGCGGGTACCCGGGCGTGCTAGAAGTACGTCGAGGAGAGCGACGTAGCGACAACGAAGGTATACACTTGAATGCGAATCGGTATCAGATCGACAGAGGGAGTCAGGTCAGGGACGCACCTGACCATCCTGACTTCGTCACTCTTTAGACGGGCCTGAACGGCAAGCTTGTCATATTTAAAAGGCACTCCCAATATAGGGCGCAAGAACAACGGTGCACCGTAAGGAAGAAAAGCTTCGACGGCTCAGAGAGGTTCCCCGGGCTTTGGCGATCCTGCAAGCCAGGCTTTCCCTTCTTTATAAAGTTTCTCTACGCCGGGACCGCGAAGACCAGGGACATTATTCTTAACCTTGTACCCGATTTTCGTCTGAAGATATGCGAGGTGACGATATCCTTCAGGGAATGCGGCAAGCTGCTTTTCGTCCAGCTTCAACACTACCGATGGATCGAGAGGATCCATGCGGTCTTTCTCGAAGATTGACTGACGGCGGACAATAGCCCACTTTCCGTCGCGCTTTTCGAAAAAGTCGTAATGCCTTCCCATGCAGACCACATCTACGAGAACACCATCCAGAGCGGCGCGCTGATATACCGTCACCTTGACCTGGGAGATGGCGCGATTTCCGGCGACGTCACACGTCCAGCCTCCGAGGGAGTGCAGGATATTCACTCCTTTGTTGAAACCTTGACGACTCACCTCGATGAAATCTTTTGCCGGTCCCTGAAACCACGTCGCCGTCATCCAGCCATCAGGGTGCCAGACCGTGGCAAAGCGTTCCCAATCCCCCGAGTCGCGATATACTATCCAGTTCTCCACCACTTCACGTATTGCCAGCTTGTCCGCGGTTAAATTATCGACCATCTCTCTCTCCTTCCTGCTAGGGCTGTTAAGGTTCCAGGCAGCTTTACCCACCGCACGTTTGTTTTTCGCGTATGCAAGGCGCACGGCCCTCCCTTCTTCTCCTCTGCTTCTCAGCAGGCATGCGCTTTTTACTATAACTTATTCAGTCGTCCACGTCTGCTTCTTTGAAATGGGATGCGCCGGCCAATTTCAATTCAATGGCTTTGCCCCTTCAGTATAAATCACTTGACCTTCTTTCGCGTGCGATGCTATGGTTTCTCAATAACCTGACAATCCGGGAGAAGGCGATGGAATGGTTGCTGGCGATCGTTTTCAAGATCAGCAAGGTGCTGAATAAGATTGCTGAGATAACCCTTGCGTGCATGATCCTCCTGACCGTGACAGATGTGGTTCTGAGGACCGGTCGGGCACCGATAGTCGGCACGTACGAAATGGTCGGCCTCCTGGGAGCGATCATTATAGGTTTCTCGATCCCTTTCACGTCTTGGGTGCAAGGCCAGATCAAGGTCGATTTTCTTATTGTCAAACTCTCTGCGCGAGCCAGGGCAATCGTCGACATCATCACGCGATGTGTGGGAATAGGATTGTTCCTCGTCATCGCTTGGAATCTCCTGATCCTGGGAGCTGAGGCCTTGAAAGCAGGGGAGGTCACGCCTACCCGCCATCTCCCCTTTTATCCGATCATTTACGCGGTCGGCGCCGCCTGTTTTTTTCAAGCCCTTGTGCTGTTCTGCGATATCATCAAGATCGTCAGGGGAGAGTATGAGTGAAACGGTCGTAGGAATTCTCGGTTTATTGGTGCTGCTCGCTGTTTTTTTGACCGGCCTGGAGCTTGGCTTCAGCATGGCCGTTATAGGATTTCTCGGATACTGCTGCATCGTGTCAACAAAGGCCGGGCTGAGCATGGTGGCCCAGGATATCTATGACACCTTCTCAACGTACGGCTTTACGGTCGTCCCGGTCTTCATTCTCATGGGCCAGATTGCTTTTAACGGGGGAATTGCAAGAAGACTCTATGCGGCAGCCTACCGGTTTATCGGGCATATCCCCGGAGGCCTGGCAATGGCCACGGTTGCGGGGGCGACGGCGTTCGGAAGCGTCACGGGATCGACTACAGCGACCGCAGCCACATTTGCCGGAGTCGGCATTCCCGAGATGGACCGTTATGGCTACAGCAGGGTGCTGTCGACGGGTGTTGTGGCCGCTTCAGGGTGTCTCGGTTGCCTCATCCCTCCAAGCGTACCTTTGATTATCTACGGCATTATCACCGAACAGTCGATCGGAAAGCTTTTCCTCGCCTCGATCATTCCCGGTATTCTTTCCTCTCTCTGCTTCCTGCTGATCATCTATGGGTGGGCACGCATGAATCCCTCCATAGCCCCTAAAGGGGAAAGGTCTTCGTGGGCAGAAAGGATGACGTCGGCAAAGGGGGTAATAGGCGTTGCCATAATCTTTGTCGTGGTGATGGGGGGCTTGTTACAGGGTTTTTTCACACCGACCGAGGCGGGAAGCGTGGGCGCATTTGCTGTCGCCGTTCTGGCTTTCGTCTCCCGGGACATTGATTTTTCCGGGCTTTCCAAATCACTGCGCGAGTCTCTGGTGACCGCGTGCATGGTTATGCTGCTTATTGCGGGTTCAACTATATTCGGACATTTCATCACGGTGACAAAGATTCCCATGATGGCGGCCGATTGGATCATAAAACTTCCACTTCATCCCCACCTGATCGTCGTTCTTATCGGCTTGATCTATCTCATCGGCGGTTCGTTCATTGACGACCTTGCCTTCATGATCCTCGCCACCCCTATCTTCTATCCTGTCGTCGTGAAGTTGGGTTATGACCTGATCTGGTTCGGCATATTCATTCAGCTAACCGTGATGATCGGAGTCATCATCCCACCTGTCGCGATCAATGTTTTTGTGGTGAGAAACGTCACGAAGGAATCGTTAAGTACGATTTATCGCGGGGTAACCCCGTTCTTGCTCGGACTGGCCTTTGTCATATTTCTGTTGTTTCTCTTTCCCCAGCTTGCACTCTTTATCCCATCATTTTTGCGTTACTGAGCATGCGGACTGTGCTACGATTCAGGAATCGGCACGAGAAGATTAAATCTGGTGGAGGTGATCATATGAGGAAAATTGTTTTTCTATCGGTCGCTCTTCTTCTGGCGTCAGTCTGGCTGTATGCGTCTCCCGTCAAGGCCCAGGTCTCACTCAAATTCGCCAACTTCTTTCCTCCTGATAACAAGGTCAGTATCACGATGGATCAGTGGTGCAAGGAGGTAGAGAAGAGAACAAACGGCAGGGTGAAGGTCACGCAATTCACGGGAGGCACGTTGACGCCTCCGACACAAACCTACATCAGCGTCACAAGGGGGGTGGCCGACATAGGCTTGAGTTTCTGCGGATACACCATGGGACGTTTCCCTCTTTTTGAAGTGATCGACTTGCCCCTGGGATACAGGAGCGGTTACTGGGCCACGAAACTATCAAACGAATTCTACAACAAGTTCAAACCCAAGGAATTTGATGACGTAAGGCCGCTCTTCTTTACGGCGTCACCGCCGCACATGCTCTTTGCGAAGAAACCCGTCCGCAACCTGGACGACATGAAAGGGCTGAAAGTACGCTCGACCGGCACAAGCGCGAAGGTGGTCCAGGCATTGGGCGGAGCGCCCGTGGCTATGCCGATGTCAGAGGCCTACGATGCGCTCTCGAAAGGCGTCGCGCAGGGCGTCATCTGCCCTTACGAGCCGATGAAGGGGTTCAAACTGGCCGAGGTCGTCGACAACAGCACCGAATACGGCTCTGCTTACACAAATGTCAACTACATCGTCATGAATAAGGATAAGTGGAATGCCATTGCGCCGAACGACCAGAAAGCCATCGAAGCGATCAACAACGAATGGATCGACAAGATGGGAAGGCTCTGGGATGACCTCGATAAAGAGGGAAAGGATGTCTTCGTTCAGAAAGGCGGAAAGGTCACGGTACTGCCCGGGGAGGAGAACGCGCGATGGGCAATGAGGCTGCGCCCCATCCTCGATGAGTATGTTACTAGCATGAAATCGAAGAACCTGCCCGGCGGGGAGGCACTCAAGTTCTGCCAGGACTACCTGAAGGCACACGAAAAATAGGGAGAAGCGGCGTAGGTCTACCGCTTTTCGTCCAAGAAGCGCTGAGGCCGCGCCACGGTCCATCTGGTAGGAGCGAAGGTGCTCAGTGGCAACAAGTAAATGTTGCCGGCAAAAAGTGTTGGAAGGACGGAGATAATCAGGATATCCCAGGCGAGTTCACGACTCCCTTCCAGCAACTGCTTCAGCTATGGGCTGGCGAGGAGTGGACGGGTTTCGAATCCGCTTCAGAGACAGGACCGTCTACCGTACGTGCGCGACCTGCTCCGGGTGGACGCCGGGGTCCGGAATGATGATGAGGCGCGGCGTTGCCAGAGCCCCGATACCGGACGCGCACGAAAGCAGGGATGAGCCCTGCGCCGCCTCGTACCTATGCCGATCCCGCCCCACCTTGGTACCGGATCATCATCATAGTGATGTCGTCAGATTGCTCGGCGCCGTCGCAAAAGGCGCTGACACGGGCCATCATTCCCGAGATGGCCTCCTTGACCGGCTCCCTGTGCAGGGCAGAGAGACCCTCTTCGAGCCGGCTGGTCGAGAAGAAGCCTGTCGATTTGTCCATCGCCTCTGAAACACCGTCGGTATAGAGGAAGATGCCGTCTCCGGGTCGGAGTTGCAGTTCCTCACGACGATAGGTGATGCCGCCGAGGGCGCCCACTATGGGGTCAGGCTCTGTGCTCAACGCAGCTACGGTTCCGCCGGGTGCAATGACATAGGGAGGGTTGTGACCCCCATTCGCGTAAACCACTTCCCCCGTGCGGGTATTGAGGATGGCACAGAAAACCGTGACGAACATGGCCGAGCCATTGTCCTGACTCAGTTCGCCATTGACTCCTCCCAATATCTGATCCGGGGGCGCGCCATTGAGTGCCCTCGCTTTGATCAGCGTCTTGGTGACGGCCATAAAAAGTGAGGCAGGAACGCCCTTGCCGCTCACGTCGCCGATAACGAAGCATAACCTGTCCTCATCCACGAAGAAGAAATCGTAGAAGTCCCCGCCAACCTCCCTGGCCGGTTTAATAACGGCGTGGAGGTCAAACTCGGTTCTCTTAGGAAAGGGTGGAAAGATCTTGGGAAGGATTCCCATCTGGATTTCCCGCGCGGCCTTCAGTTCGCCCTCGATCACGTGCTTGGCCGATTCGACGGCCTTTTCCTGTCTGAGGTTCTGGATCATAAAGGCAAAGAGGCCGATCCCTATGGCATTGGCCGCGATCATGGGCATAATGATTTTCCCGACCAGAAGGAGCGCCTGGTCAAAAGGACGGGAGACCAGGAGGGTCAGCCCCATATGAAGCAATTCGATGCCCGCCATGAAGAGGACAGCTGTCCTCACTCCGGGAAAATCCCCTTTTCTCATCCGCTGGAACAAACCGGCAAGAAGGCCGGCCAACAGTGTGGCAATGGAGCAGGCGGCAGCGGTGAAGCCACCCTGGAAATAGCGATGGGCAGCTCCCACCAGACCCGCGAGGAGACCCGTCCATGGGCCACCTATAAGACCGGCAATGACGGGACCCAGGTCGCGGATGTTTGCGGTGGCGCCCATCACCGTCACCCCGCCGATAGTGCCGTAAATGGAGAACAGACCGAAGAGGAGTATGATGCCGGCCCTGTGGCGCACCGTCATCCTGTTCTCGATGACAGCCCCGTACAACCGGCTTCTGGTGAGGATATAGGCGACAACGACCACAACGGACATTGTCTCGAGGAGGTCTACCAGTGTACCAAGAAGCATCGTTTCTTCCGCCGTCTGTTTTCGGAATCAGGGAGCATCAGGAATTGAGCGATATTCTCAGTTCCAGAACGTTCTTTTCTCCCTCTCGCCGGTATACTGCCCCATCTATGAGCCTCTTTATGAAAAGAAGTCCCAGGCCCCCCACCTTTCGGTCTGAAAGATCAGTTGTCAGATCCGGAGGAGGAACGGACGTGACGTCAAAAGCCTTGCCGCTATCGATGATCTCAACCACAAACCACTCCCGGTTGTCTGAGCGGCAGACCACTTCAATGTCGCCTGCCTTCCCTTCATAGGCGTAGTTCATAATGTTGACCAGGGCCTCTTCCAGAGCCAGCTCGACATTGAAAACCTTCTTCGGCGCAACCCTCCCCGATTCGGCCGCCCCGGTCACTGTCGCAATGAACGCGGGCAGATGCTCCAGTTTGGCCGGCAGAATCAATGACGCGATGCGCTTCATCCCTACTTTCCGAGCTGCCCGAGGGCAACATCGACAGAAGCATACACTTTGAACAGGGCATAGAAACCGGAGATCTTGAAGACCTCAGTGACGTGCCCCTCCAGATTGGCGAAGACCATATCCCCCTGCTCCGCTTTCAGCCTCTTCGCCGTGGCCAGAAGGCTCCTCAACCCTGCGCTGCTTATGTAATCGAGGCCTGCCAGATCAACCACAAGCCTCCTCTCTCCTCCATCGATCAGTCCAGTCAGTTTACCGTCGATTTCGGGCGTCGTGACGGCATCCATCCTTCCCTTGACCGACACGATCGTTACGCCGTTATTCCTCTTTGAATCAAACTGCATGGGCACCTCCCTCCCTCCGTCGGCGTATCAGGGGCTTGACGTCGGTCCGGTTATGAAAAATGGACGACTCCGCATCGCCGATCATGTACCTTCTCCGCGTTCACGATGGACCGCATATCTTGTTATCGGAAGCGCTGCCTGGCCCTTAAGAAAGAGACAGTTGGCCCTTCCGTGGGGCTGGTCCGTTTGCTATACCGGAATTACGAGAACCTCGCCGCATTGCAATGAAGTTCTTATCTCCTCCTGCAAAGATCGAATAGTCTTCATGACCGTCGCATACTGGCTCTCAGGGGCGAACTCCAGGAAAACCTCCACATAAACATTCCCCCCGGCATTGCGCGTTCTGATGTCGTGGATCTGCTCATACTGCTCAAAATGACGGGTCAGGGCCCTGATGATCAGCAGCTGCGATTGCTCTTCAATAGCGCAGTCCAGCAGGTCGTGCACGGAGAATTTGAACATTTTTGATGCGCCGGCAAGAAGCGTACACGCAATGGCGATCGCAGCGACAGGATCAGCATAGGAGGCCCAGATATGGTCCCGAAAAAGGTAGGAAACTCCCAACGAGCTAAACATCAGTACATTGGCTGTGGCTTTTATGGTGAAGACACGGCGCTGGGCTGAGATAAGGGCTGTCCTTCCAATTCGCTCAAGCACAAGGCTCTTCAGCACAAGGGATATGTTGATGCCGCCGAAGATCAGGTGCAAAGCAATACCGACGAGCACGCCTACCCCCTTAACGGGCACCGGGTTTTGAAGACGCATGACGGCGGCCGCCATGATGCAGATAAGGGAAATTGCCATCAGGGTGGCCATGCCCATGCTCGCAAGACTCTCAAGCCGACCGAAGCCGTAGTTGTAAAAGTCTGTTTTTCCAGCCTCGGCTTTTTTCAACCCCCACCATGCGGTTACTATAGCCAGGAAATCGAGAAGTGTTGCGATCCAGTCGGCCCAAAGCGCAATCGAGTTGGCCGTCAAAGCAATAAAAAGGGCCAGCCCAACCGCCGCACCTCCTGACACAAGGCCTGTCGCTGCTACCGATGATCTTTTTGCAGTCGACTTTTTGTTGTTACCGTCCATTGTGTGAGCCTCAGCCTCCTTAATGATGGCACTATTCACTCATTTATTTTTCAACATACGATAAGGTTATCGGATTCAATATGCCGTCATGTAAACGAAGGCTGAATAATTGCGTTCAGGGCAAGCGCATTTTACATGCAGTCGGCTTTGAGATTAAGAGAAGCAGGGTTCTTGACGATAAGACAGAAAGCTCCAACAGCACGACAGGAGTGTGAATGAAAGAAGGAGATGAGACCCGTCTTCGGTTGATTGTAACTTCAAAAAAAATAAGCTCATGAGCACTAATACAGGTTCGGATAAGCTGCTCTATGCAGTCGACGAGAGGCCGCCCCTCTGGCTGGCCTTTGTCCTGGGGTTCCAGCATGTCCTCGTGATTTACGGTGAGATAGTCATTTTTCCGCTGGTGGTTGGGCGTCTCGCCAATGCGCCACATCAGCAGGTTCAGTTCGCCTGTTTCGCCGCCGCGATCGCGGCCGGTATCTGTACCGTGCTGCAGGCGCTTCGTTTTGGAAAATACGGCTCGGGGTTCGTCATCTTCATGGGAAGCTCGACGGCGTACCTGTCGTGCAGCGTAGAAGCCGTCAAATTGGGGGGATTTCCTCTTCTTGCGGCAATTTCAATTCTTGTCGCCCCCCTCGAAGCCGTTCTTTCCTTCTTTATCAGATTTCTGCGTCATATTGTCACTCCAGCGGTGGGAGGAATTGTGCTCCTGCTCATTGTTGTGAGCCTTCTGCCTTTGAGTATCAAGGAATGGGTCGGCCACCCCGGAGCGCACTATGCGTCTTGGCAGAACCTTGCAGCCGGGCTCGCTACCCTGGTGGTCGTGCTGGGGCTGGCACTTTTCGGAAACAAGCAGTTGAGAGTCTGGTGCCCCATCATCGGCATGGCCTTCGGCTTTGCCACATCATGGATCTTGGGCCTTACCCATTTTGAGTCATTACACGCCGCTCCCTGGTTTGGGCTCCCCTCGGGCAAATGGCCCGGATTGAACTTCAATTTCGGGTTCGAGCATTTGCCCGTGATTGCGGCAATGGCGGTAGTTACCGTTATCAACGGTGTCCAGGCAATGGGCAACAGCATGGCCGTCCAGCAGGCATCCGTCAATAATTTCAGGAAGGTGGACTACGACCGCATACAAGGGTGTCTCTACGTCGACTCTCTCGGCAATGTGGTGAGCGGGTTGTTGGGGTCGGTGCCGAACGAGACATACCTTGAGAACGTTTCGCTCCTCAACGTTACGGGCGTTGCTTCGCGACTGGTTGGTATCTGTGGGGGCATTCTGATGTGTGCGCTCGCGTTTAGCCCGAAGATAAGCGGCCTCCTGATCGAAATGCCTCAGCCGGTTTTCGGCGGCTTTATGATGGGCCTTGCGGCCATGATGTTTCCCGCGGGGTTGAGCCTCATCGCCACCACGGCTCTCAATCACGAAAGCGGCCTCCTCATTGGCATCTCCCTTTGTATAGGCATGGCGGCTCAGTCAGGCTACTTCTTTCCAAGCACTATGCCGACCGCCCTGGCGATTTTCACGAACAGCGCCGTCGCGGCAGGTGGACTTACGGCTATTGTGCTCAGCAGCCTTCTGTCGATTGTCAACCGACCGAAGCTCTCCTTTAAAATTGACGCTACTATTGATCGGCTGGACGACCTGGTCAGGTTTCTCGAAAACAGCGCCGGGCGACTGAAACTGACGCCCGATGCCATGCACCACCTTCATCTGGCCTGTGAAGAAGTGTTTGTTCACGTCGCAGACACGTTCAGCAGGGAAGGAGTAGAGGAACAGATGACCTTCAAAATGCTCAAGCAGGAGAATACTCTATTCGTGGAAATCATTTGTTCGAATAAGGTGACGGACGTGGATCAAACAGCGGTTGGACCCGCGTACCAGGAGATTTCTGAAGAGGCTCTCGGTCTTGTAATTCTCCGACAAATAACATCCGATCTGAAGCACGTCCGCATATCCGGAACCACGTACATTTCCTTTAAGATACTTGAGAAACTCTAGCCCTGGCGCCAAACAAGGGGGGAGGTACCTTCGGCGGAGGTGCGATGGCGGAGTAAACGGCACAATATCTATGCTTAAGCCGCTCAAATATATATTTCTATTTGTACTTATAGTAACCCATGTCGCCTCTGCCGAACCGATATTAACGGCGAACAGCGAGACGGTCTCTGCCGGCGAGAAATCGCCCCCGCCGCCATTGGTTGATGCATTGTTGTCATCTGTTGACGAACACGACTCCGCCTTGTTTTCTGGATGCCTCAATGAGTTGAATATTGAGAAGTCGCGGCGCCACATATTATTTAAAGTCGTTACTCTGCCAAGATTAACGCAATCTGAAGTTGTGTATTTCGTTCGCCCGGCGCTAAAACCCTATTGCCTTACGTTCTATGGAGCGCATGTGTTTCGATACTGGTTAGTTGTCGAAAATAGAGTCGCCTCCAAAAAGACGTACCGCATCCTTTATGCAGGCATTGGAGACTATTTCGAAGTTCTTCCATCAAAACATATGGGATATTTTGACATTATCGAAACAAACTGCACAGCTGTGGGCTGCACAAGCGTCAGAATGCACTACAACGGTCGTGAGTATATGCCCTTTAGTTGCAGTGACGTGACCTCTAATGAAGAAGGCCGTGAAGTCGTAAATAAAGTCCCATGTTTACACTAAGAAGATGGTGTCATTTCTTCGTCAAAGCGCAGCAAGGCTAAGGGAAAATAGTCCAACCAATAAATACGTCCTACTCAGTGGAGACGTCCTTCAATTGTGCAATAACTCTTCCAACCGAAGCCTCTTCTCATCGGCAATATGCTTCCCCGTGCAACGGCATAGCTGATCGCGGAGGGCGTCATACCGAGGACCCGCGCCAGATACGCGGTGGTCACAGGTTGCGGGAGCTATCGCACACGCGCATCTATCTTCTCCGATTGCTTATTCTTTCACGAATGTTGCCTGGATGACGTGGTCGGCTACGATGCTCTTGAACCTGTACGAGTTGACTACCCCGACCGAGGCTCTATCAATAAGCACATCGGAAACTCGGTAGCCCGGCAGAGGGAACATCCGGAATGTCAGTTCATCTCCATACACCGCTCTTACGGGACCTGGAGGGTAGATGGTGCCATTGGATGACGGGGATACAGAAATTGTAAAAGTTCTTAATGAAAAAAATGCGGTGACTGAAGTAGCTGAGATTACCTTAATTGAACAGGTCTGCGCTGTTCCTGAACAGGCCCCGGACCATCCCGAAAATGCCGAGTGGGCGCTGGGCAGTGCCTTGAGAATGACTGACGTCCCTTTCCGGAAAAGAATTCCCGCGGGATTGGTAGTCACTGTCCCCCGCCCGTTACCCGTTTTCCTGACCGTTAACGTGTATTCAACGGACTCCGGGTTACCTCCTTGAGTTATGGAAAACACCTGTCCTTCCACGGTAATTTGAGCGGTTCGGGATTCCGCGCTAGGGTTTGCGGACAGAGAGAACCTGATTGTGTTGTTGTCAGACCCCTTATTCATCGAGTCAATGAAGACCCAAGCAGCATTGGTGGATGCTATCCACTGACAGTTGTTCTGGGTCGAAACAGATATGGTACCCGATTCTCCGCTCGAAGAAAATGATTGGCTGCCCGGTGATATCGAATAGGTGCAGCTGGGTGATGGCTTTTCCGAGACCTCTTCAGAGGGAGGAGTTACGTCGGCACCGCGACCAGGCACCGCTGAGGCGCTCTGTTGCTCGTGCTCTTTTTGATAAGGTTGCTCACGGACGACTCTGGTGTCGACAGACACCACATTACTGTTGAACCTGGGACTAAAACAGACTTCGTTATAGATCATTTCAGCAAGGGTATCAGGCTCCACCTTCATTGCTGGGTCTTTGGGTTCTTGCGATCTGACCAGTGAGTAACGGTCCGAGCCATCAACATGATGACGTTTATACTCATTGAGCAGCACCAGCTTCCGGACCTTGCTGTGGCAATCCACCACATTTTTTGCCGTAATAGTTTTCCCATCTTTCTGCCAGACCACCTTTTCCAAAAACTCACGGGAGGCAAGGGAGCCCCTCACCAGCCCACCCATAAGATAAACCTCGATCCTTCCGCTCTCCGGGCTTTCCACCGCCCCGACAAGATCCCACCCGGCTGCACTTGAGATCTGCGCACCGACAAAACCCGGGATGGAAATGAGTGTCAGGGTTGCAACAGCAGTCAGCAGGGATGCGTAACATCTATGCATGGGGAATTTCATACCTGCGCCTCTCCACAGAGCCTTTCATCACCCCATGCCTGTATCCCTGATCGATTTTCGATCCCGGCTCCGGATGAGCTGCATATGCCCGATCAGTATGTTGATCATTCCCTCCTCTGCGCGGCACGCTGCCGTCTAAAGAGTTATCGGTAATAGCCCGGCAGAGTAAAGCAGAACCCGAAAGGTAAGTGCGGGGGTCAGGCGTAATATAGGTTGTCCCTGAAGACTCGAATCTCAGGCTCCAATAGATGCCTTGTATTTCACTATTACCGTTCGTAACGAAGCAAACAACTCGGATGGGGGAAAGACGGCCTCAGGTACGCCTGCCAATTAGAGAGAAAGTGATAAATCAATGGGCGTCTTCTGACCCTCAAATAGGAGAGGAGGAGACAGGGCTCGCCGGGGTGGGTGAATTCTACTTCAAGGCGCACCACGGAGGGCCCCTGGCGTCGGCTTCGAAAGTTCACTTTGCCCCAACGTCCCCTACGGTTCAACCCAGGTAAGCGAGGAGTAACTCATTGACTCACAATCCGCTTCCCGGTATACTCACGGTAGTCGAAAAGGGGGTTCCTATGAGAGCCGAGATTATGTGCGGGTTAATTTTTCCTGTTTTCTTCGCGGTGTTCGGCTTGGCAGCTTTCGCCAACGGTGCGGATGATGCGCGGGTGCTGCCAAACAGGCAGGATGGCACGTTCGTTGTGCGTGACTTCAAATTCGAAAGCGGTCAGGTCCTTCCAGAGTTGAAGCTCGGTTACACGACCATTGGCACCGCGCAGCGGGATTCCTCCGGTAATATCACCAACGCGGTCCTGCTCCTGCACGGCACAACCGGTACCGGAGCAGGCTGGCTCGCGCCTTCTTTTACCGAGACGCTTTTTCGGGAAGGGCAGCCTCTGGATGCCGGCAGATATTATCTCATCCTTGCAGACAGCATAGGGCTTGGCCGGTCTTCCAAGCCGAGTGACGGTCTTAAGACCAGGTTTCCCCGGTATGGCTATCGGGATATGGTGGATGCCCAATACCGGCTCGTCGCCGAAGGCCTCGGTGTGAGGCACCTCCGGCTGGTTCTGGGCACCTCGATGGGTGGCATGCAGACCTGGCTTTGGACCGAGCGCTATCCGGACATGATGGACGGGGCCGTTGCCCTTACGAGCCAGCCCGTGCAAATCTCCGGGAGGAACTTCCTCTGGCGGCGCGTCATTACCGAAGCGATCCGCAATGACCCCGACTGGCTAGGCGGCGATTACGCGACACCGCCGACTCGGTTCGCCTTGGTCGTTCCCATCTTCACCATCATGACAGACAGCGCTACCCACTTGCAGGAGCTCGCGCCGACCCGTGACAAGGCTCTTGCCTACTATGATCAGATCGTTCAGAGCGCGAGACGTCTCGACGCGAACGACTACCTTTACCGCTGGGAAGCCTCAGCCGACTACAACCCAGAGCCTGATCTCGGGAAGATCAAAGCCAAAGTGCTCGCCATCAACTTTGCCGATGACTTGCTCAATCCGGCTGAGCTCAAGGTAATGGAAAGCGCCATGGCGCAGGTTAAGAGCGGCAATTCCGTTCTGATTAGCCCGAAGGAGAAAAGTTTCGGCCACCAGAGTCAATCGCAAGGCGCCTTGTGGGGGCCTTATGTGGCGGAGTTTCTAAAGCATTTACCGTGACGAGCGGGGAGTGCGGGGCGAAGGGCCTTTTAGGGTTTATAGTACATCAGTTGGCGCGCGAACGGAGTAACCGCGTCGATCAATTCCGTTGCTTCCTTCTCGGGCATAGGCACAAACTTCCGGACGATTTCGGCATGATCAGAGAGCTGCCTGAGGTTGTCGCATCCTAGCGTCCTTACCGACTTCCCGCAGAGTCGTATACTGTTTCTTTGCCGGGGTTCTTCTAGCCGCGGAAGCACTATGAGCGCAGTCTGCAAAACTTACGGTATAATCGAGCCACTCGTTGGTCCTAAGCCGCTACGGTGATCCGAACGAAGACTACGGGCAGGACGCTAGAGGATGGTGCTTGGAGCGAACAGACAGGCACAACCGAAACGAAAGAAGCAAACTGTGACATCGCATAACGCAAGCAGCAGCGGCCAAGAGCTGTCACTTAAGCTCATCGACGCTATATTCCGGGGCGACATCGCCGAGGT
>JADGQN010000155.1 GCA_017881765.1 Syntrophobacterales bacterium
CATTCGCGTCGGGTATCGCGAAAAGGCTGTACGATTGTGCCTATCGATTTCTTGGTCACATTCCAGGCGGGCTTGCAATGGCCACGGTGGGTGGGGCTACCGCATTCAAGGCGCTCTGCGGCTCAGCAGTGGCTACCGCAGCAACCTTTAGCAGTGTGGCAATTCCTGAAATGGATCGGTATGGCTACAGCAAGACCCTCTCCACCGGCCTTGTGGCAATTGTGGGGACGCTCGGCTGCCTCATGCCGCCCACTGTCTTTCTCATCATTTACGGGATCCTCACCGAACAATCGATAGGTGCATTGTTCCTGGCCGGCATCATTCCGGGGTTCACGATCGCTATCCTATGGGTACTCACGATTTACGGATGGGCCAAGATCAATCCATCGCTCGCTCCTGCGGGCGAGAGGTCCACCTGGAAGCAAAGGATAGCCTCCCTGCCGGAGGTGGTGGTGGTTCTTGCCGTTTTCATGCTCATGATCGTGGGGCTCTTGAGGGGATTCTTCACCCCTACGGAAGCGGGCAGCGTAAGTACCATGGTGGTGCTTCTCATGGTTATTTTTAGAGGACAGTTAGGCTTTAAGGCATATGTTAAGGCCATCGGAGACGCGATGCGCACGGCGTGCATGATCCTTCTGTTGATTGGAGGATCCGCAGTGCTCGGCCATTTCATCACGATCACCAACATCCCGCAGCTCATGGCGGACTGGGCGACAAATCTTCCCGTGCACAGGAACGTTGTCATGATCATCATCTGCTTCGTTTACCTCATCGGCGGTTCGTTCATCGATGACCTCGCGTTCATGATTCTCGCCACGCCCATCTTCTTCCCCGTCGTCCAGAAGCTCGGTTTCGATCCCGTATGGTTCGGCATCATGCTCGCTGTCACCATCATGATCGGCATCGTTATTCCCCCGGTAGCCTCCAATGTTTTTATCGTACACAAGTTGAGCAAAACGCCAATGGCCACCGTCTACAAAGGAGTAGTCCCGTTTTTGGCCGGCATCGTCGTCTTCGCGGCCCTGCTCTTCGTGTTTCCACAACTCGCTCTTTTCCTTCCCCATTACTTCATGAAATGAGAGGAATGAACGCAATGAGAGAGCCGACAAGGCTCAAAAAACGATAAGGAGGAGTTAGCATGAGAAGGAGACTTTTCTTCGTGGTATTCATCACCGTTATGTTCGGCCTCACCGGCTTTGTGCCCTGCTATGCACAGGGTACGACTCCCATCAAGCTGAAATTCAGCAACTTTCAGCCGGGAACGTTCTCCGCCACCCCCGTGATCGGCCAGTTCTGCGAGGAGATAAAGAAGCGTACCAACGGTAGGGTCGAGATCACCTACTATGTGGGCGGCACACTCACCACGGCAGCTAAGGTTTATGACGGGATATTAAACCAGGTTTCGGACTTAGGCAATAGCCACACCGCTTACACGCGGGGTCGTTTCCCGCTTTCGGAGATGCTGGATCTGCCGGTCGGCTATACCAGCGGCTTCGTTTGCACACACGTAAAGCACGATTTCTATAAGAAGTTCAAGCCGAAGGAATGGAATGATGTGCACGTGCTTTATTTTTGGTCGCCCGGCCCCCAGATTTTCGCAACGTCGAAGAAACCTTTTAAAACAATGGACGAACTGAAAGGACTGAAGTTTAGAGGTATGGGAAGACCCGCGGACACGATCAAGGCGGTCGGTGCAGTGCCCGTAGCTCTCGAAATGGGCGATGCGTATGATGCGGCCCAGAGGGGGTTACTGGACGGCATGTTCGAAACGATGGAGACCTGGAAGGGCTTCCGATTAGGTGACGTGATCAAGTATGCTGCCCTTACGCAACGTGCAACAGGATTAGTGTACACGTTCTATGTTGCCATGAACAAGGAGAAGTGGGACGCATTGCCGGATGATATCAAGAAGATCTTCGACGAAGCGGCGGAAGAGTGGGTAGACAAGCACGCTGTCACGACGCTCGGGGCAGATTTCGAGGGATTAGACTACTTTAGACAACGTGGCGGACAGATGATCACGCTGCCTGAAGAAGAGATCCAGAAAATGCGAAAAGCCGTCGAGCCCGTCATACAGAATTATATGAAAGACATGGAGGCCAAGGGGTTCAAGAGGCCAGAAATGGAAGCCCAGTTGCAATACATACGTGAGCGAATAGCTTATTGGGGTAAACAGGAGAAGGACCGAAAACTGAAGAGCCCTTACGTGCAATAGCTTACAAAAAAATAGGGACGATGGGGACGCTCCACTGTCCGCCGGTTCGAGCCTGCATCGGGCAAAAAAGAATTATCAGAGAAATGGTGGGTTGCTCAAGGCAGTAAGAATGTTAGAATGTGTAGCAGGAAAAACTTAACCGGGGGGTTCGATGCCATGGTAGCCTTTATCGTTTTGCTATGCATTGCCGCCGTCATCGTCCTGGTGCTTGTTTCTTTCTACAACCGGCTGATCGCTCTCAAGGGGCAGACCGCCAATGCGTGGAAGCAGATAGATGTCCAGTTGAAGCGCCGCCACGATCTGATACCGAATCTTATCAATGCAGCCAAGGGCGCCACGCAGTTCGAAAAGGAAACCCTCGATGCGGTGGTTTCTGCGAGGAACTCGGCAATCAAGGCGGGTGCGTCAGCGGCACCGGCGTCGGTCGGACAGGTCGCCGCCGCCGAAGGTGCGCTGACCGCTGCACTTACCCGCTTCATCGCGGTAGTTGAAACCTATCCGGATCTCAAGGCCACCGGCAATATCCGCCAGCTTCAGGAAGAACTCTCATCAACCGAAAACAGGGTATCCTTTGCGCGACAGGCCTATAACGATACCGCCACTGAGTACAACGTTGCGCAGCGCCAGTTCCCGACCGTGCTGGTAGCCGGCATAGCCGGAGCAAGCCAGGCCCAACTCTGGGAAATAGCCGAAGAGGCAGACCGGGCCGTGCCAACGGTCGATCTCTCCATGAAGTAAGCAAGGCAGGTTTGAAGTCGTGGCCACGTTTTTCGACCTGCAGGAAAAGAACCGGAAGAAGACCAGACTGATAGTAGTCTGCTTTGTCCTCTTCTTTATTTGGCTCGGAGCAGGGCTCGATCTGACCTTCTTCTTCTGGAGCGGCGGCGCCGTCCAAACGGCCGGCCAGGGCTACCGCCATGCATACACGCCGATAACACCTGCCGGGACCTCGGCAGCAAGGGAGAAACATTTTCGTCCTATCTTCACCATCATCGTCGGTCTTGCCGGTCTCGGGCTTGCATGGTGGAATATGTCCCATGCCTCCAGCACTCTCCTCAGCGCGATGTTCGCACGACCCGCGGACAAGAGGCGCTCGCTGGAGGAGCAGACCTTGACAAATGTGGTGGAAGAGATGTGCATAGCCTCTTCCATACCCCCGCCAAAGGTCTGGGTCATCCCCGACTCCGATCCGAATGCCCTGGCGGTCGGCCTGAACTATGGCGACTATCACATTGCCGTTACCGAAGGGTTGTTGCGAACGTTGAACCGGGATGAACTTCAGGGGGTCGTCGCCCACGAACTTGCCCACCTGAAGAACCAGGACACCAGGCTGATGACCGCCATGACTGTGCTCGTCGGGTTGGCCGCTCTGATCTCCGAGTACGTGGGACGGTCCAGATTCTACCGCATCAGCACTGATGCAGAAGACAGCAAGATCGGCGCCGTTATTTTTGCGCTATGGATCCTCTCGGTGCTTATCGCTTCCCTGGCTACCAAACTGATGGCGCTGATGGTAAGCCGGGAACGGGAGTACCTTGCAGACGCCTCCGCGGCTCAGTTCACCCGGAACCCGGAGGCCCTTGCCCATGCCCTTGAAAAGATGGCCTCGGCTACGTCCCCGACTGCCCTCGTAAAACCAGCGAGCGCCCATCTCTGCATTGTGTCCCCGACAGCCGCAGATATAGACTATAGCGATGAGAACAGTTGGTTTGCCACTCATCCTCCGATCAAGGCACGCATTTATCGCCTGATGACAATCGGGAAGCCAGCGACGGGGATATAGCGTCAACGCTGAATCAACAATCATCTTCGTCGAGCCTGACATCCTTTGTAGTCCGTAGAGACCGACCGGCATCGGCCATCTGCCCTTTGGCCGAGACGGATTTTGATGGATAACGAGGCGCTCCGAGGTTCGGGCTACGCAGGCGTACCTTGCGGTACGTCGAAGTGGACCGGACCGAAGGGCAACGAAGTTAGGCGCAAAATCCGCCTCGACCCCTCGCGCACTACCGACTCGCGGGAGATGGTGCCAAAAGCCCAGCGAGTGCGCCCACTGCCGCTGAACCCAAAGCAATGAGGCCTTCAGGAATAGTCTGTGCGCTTTTCCCAGCGATTATGAATCCGCCGGCTACAGTCCCGATCACCGTGAGACCTAGAAAACAGACTACAAGCCTGTAGACCCATCTGTCGGTTTGAAGTGGCGTAGGGATAGCCTGAAGCGCGCCAAGTAGTTTGACTTTAGTCTCATCCGGTATGGAGGGGTCACCGGAGACCAACGAAGCTGTTCTGCTAACTGCGTCGTATTTTTGGTCAGGCATAATTACCTCCACTCATCTTTGTACGCCAATCAGTTGGATTTTCGGCCTGCAGGGGGCAGTGGTGTCATCCAGGGCTGTGACGGATTTGTGGTTTGCATCGAGGATTGAAACATAGTATTCGCCTGGAACAATGATTTCTCTGACTGCGTGTGTCCTCCATGTAAAGGTGGAGTCAGGCGAGCTCTTGGATTTCCAATTGATTCCTTGTTCGTTTGTTTCCCACTGTTCAGGAGTAATGCCGATATCTATGGTTTTGCCGATCAACCAGCCGTCCTTTCCCCATGCGACATAGACCGGGAACTTGCTCAGGTTCTTTAAGAAACGGTGTCCCTGTCGACTTACGGATATTTCAAGCCAAATCCACAATTTCTCGTTCTTTTTAATTTGATCCGGGTTTTCGTAAGGTCGACGCGGCACATTATTAACAACATCCCTGCAGAACTCGTATGATTTTATACTAAATAGAGGCTCAGCAGCGATGGCGCAAGAAAAAGGCGGGATGACCAAAACAGAAAGTACTATCGCCGTGAACAGACGGAAATAACACCGACCTGATTGCTTTGCAATAAACGGAGAACTTAGAAGAATAGGGACGATTGCCTGTGTATCAGTAATAGGTTAATCCCCCTATTAGCCATGGTAGCGCTCATTCCCTGTCTTGTCAAGCCAGGGAATGGCTCCCGGTCCGGGGCGGATATCGATGGATAACACGAAGACCAGGAGGTGCGCACCGGAGGCGTACCAGCTAGAACGCTGCCAATCGTTGTCAGCCGGGTACCCGCGCGGTACCAACTTTAGGCTCGCGGGTGGCAGGAGGATGCCGCGCTTCTGCAGTCGACAAAGTTGGGCGCAAAAGACGCCCGGTCGCTGAGCGAGACAGAGTTAGACGCAAAACGCCTCGACCCGAAAAGAGTCTAGCAGATTTTGATAGTATTCCCCGCCCCTTATGATACAATCTCGATTGCAAGGCCAGTAGAGCTAACAAGGGGGTAAGGGACAATGAATGACAGAGAAATTGCGGCGCTTCTTGTGAATGCAGCAGCCACCGTTTTTGCGGCGCAGATCGAAACATCAAAGCACCACGGCTTAAAATCAACGCTAGCCACCTGCGGGGCGCAGGTATTTACCGCATGGCGGGAGATGACTAAAAGCGTTCACGAAGTGCTACAAGCGGAGACGAAACATTAACGAGTGACTAGCCGGGTAACCCGCGCGACCCATCAAATCCTTCACTCGTGTGCAGCAGAACGTAAAACGGACCGAAAGCGGCATAATATGCCGCCGCTAACTCAGAATCTAAAGTTCAGACCGGCGCGCACGATATGGCCCCTTGTTTCGAATGTTCCGGATGCCGTCCCTGCTACACTGCTAGCAACGGTGACGATATCGACGTCCTTTTTGCCGAGGTCATAATAGAGATACTCGGCTTTTACACTCCAGTTCTTAAAGAAAGCCCATTCCAGCCCGCCTGAGTAGTGTTTTCCGAGCCGCTGAATGTCTGTGGGATGATCGGGAACGCAATAGTAGCTGTCCTTTCTGCCCTACCATAGGCGAGACCGCCCGTGACATAGAGTAGCAGCCGGTCTATGGGAAGCACCCCAAGGCGCGCGCGAACTGTGCCGAGCCATTTTATCCGTTGATCGACGCTTGTTTCTTCGGGAGCAAACCCCCGGAACCCTGTGCGGTTGCTGTCTGACTATCATGCAAATCGGCGTACTGGATGTCGGCTTCAAGCCCGCCGACCCAAAGCCTGTTGAACTGATAATTGTAGCCGACCTGTACGCCACCGACGAACCCACTGGGATTGAGGGAATCCGGGCTGCCTACACCCCCGCTGCAAAAACCGGCACAAAACTGTTGCTGACCGGAGCGAGATCAACGCTATTGTTCCCGCCGAAGCCATATCCCGCATTCACGCCGGCATAGAAGCCGGTCCAACTATAAGCCCCCGAGGCGCCGGGCGCCGTTCTCACTCCCCGGGCGCCTTGCGCAAGAACCGCGTTAGCAAGGGAAACGCACACCACGGCCGACAGCAGAGCTATCAATGCTTTCTTCATGTGGATACCTCGCTTGGAGTATAAGGAAAATGATCCACAGTCAATGGTACAAATGCCTGCTGCCTTTGTCAAACATTTCTTCAGCCTCGGCGGGGACGTTGTCGACTACGGTGACTTGCCAGAGGATGCGCTCTTTCCTCAGTATCTCTTCGACTTCTTTTCTGAGACGGGGAATCCTGTTCCGCACGACATCCCACAGATCCGAGGTCCGGGCTACGCAGGCGCACCTGGCGGTACGTCGCGGGACCAACTGTTCTTGCGGGGTACCCGGGTGCTCCCAATATTCTCTTCCCGGGTCGCCGCAACGAAGTTAGGCGCAAGAGACGCCTCGGCTGCCCGGAACCAACAATGGCTAAAGGAAAAACGCCATTTGGGCGACAATACCTCCAGGCATTAAATCAGAATGAGTGGCCACAATTGAGAAGACCGGAGATTACCCGCAAGTCTTGGAGCATCATAGGACCAGAGGTTTTTGTAATATCGGCCGAAGGAACGGGCTATTCTCATCACGATAGCTCTCATCTCGTCGTTGAAGTGTTTCTCCAATGCTGAGCAGATCTCTGTTGAGACTGCTGACGGTATGCCACATATTGGAGGAGGCCGGCGTACTGTAAGTATGGCCGCGGAAATGGAAAAGGCATGGCGATAAAGCGTGTAGCCCACGTCAGAGAGGTGCTCGGAATGAAGGATCACGTGGTGCGAGACGAGCGTCTATATGAGCTTCCGGCGGACAGGTGGACCGCCGAACTGGAGAATCAGGAAATAGGGGACCTCTCGGGCGACAGTCCGCTGCGCGAAAGCAAAGCCTGGCAGCGCGTGATCTTCGATTCTGTTCCTTCCGGCATCATTATCGTGGACCCGGAACGACACGTTATCATTGACATAAATCCCGCCGCTACGCGGATGTTCGGAAGTGAACGAAAGCATATCATCGGCTCTGTGTGTCACAAATACATCTGCCCCGCGGAGATTGGCCAGTGTCCCATCACCGATCTTGGGAAGACGGTGGATAACGCCGAACGGGTGCTCCTCAAAGCCAACGGAGATGCCTGTCCCGTCATAAAGACCGTGACGCCCATCCTCTTGGGGGGCAGGACATACCTCATCGAAAGCTTCACGGACATTACCGATCGCAAACAGGCAGAGGAAAGAGTAAGGCAAAGTGAGAAGAGGTTCAGGGACATCAGCGAGGCCGCGGGTGAATTTCTCCTTGAGATGGACCCCGACGGGCGCCTGACCTTCTTGAGCGATCGGGCGATGAACGTCCTTGGATATGCTTCGAGAGAACTCCTTGGTCGGACACCGTTCGATCTCATGCCGTCATCAGAGGCGGACCACGCACGATTATTGTTTGGGGAACACCTCCACAATAGAACCGGCTTCCGCGACTTCGAAGTACACATCGCGACGAAGTCGGGGCGGATGGTGTGGGTCAGTATCACCGCCGTTCCGATCTTTGATGTGGATGGCACGTTCCTCGGGCATCGTGGTGCGGCTATGGACATCACCGAGAGGAAGCAGACCGAGGAGCAACTCTTGCGCAATGCCTTCTATGATGGGCTGACCGACCTGCCGAACCGGGCACTCTTCATGGACAGACTCGGGCACGCTCTGAGACGGGCCAACCGCACCGAAGACTACTCGTGTACCGTCATTTTCCTCGATCTTGACCGCTTCAAAGTGGTCAATGATAGCCTTGGCCACATGGTGGGAGACAAGCTTCTTAAGGAGACGGCCAGACGGCTCGAAAGGTGTGTCCGGCCGGGCGATACAGTTGCCCGCCTGGGTGGAGACGAGTTCGTCATGCTCTTCGAACAGACCCACGACGTCGAGACCGCCAAGGCCATAGCCGAACGCATCCAGCATACACTTTCCTTCCCCTTTATGATCGAGGGATCTGAAATCCGCTGCTCCGCCAGCATCGGCATTGCCCTCACCTCCCGGGAATATACGCGGCCGGAAGAAGTGCTCCGTGACGCCGACATCACCATGTACCGGGCGAAGGCCCTCGGCAGGGCACGCTGTGAAGTATTCGATCCGTCGATGCGGCTTGAGGCGGCCGCGCTACTGAGCTTGGAGAATGATTTACGCCGCGCACTGGAATTCAATGAGTTGCGCATCCATTATCAACCTATTGTCACGTTGAGTAGTGGAGAAACCACGGGCCTCGAAGCACTGGTTAGATGGCAACACCCGCGTCGCGGTCTCGTTCCCCCGGGTGATTTCATTCCCCTTGCGGAGGAGACAGGCCTCATCGTACCTATAGGCCAGTGGGTGCTCCGGACGGCCTGCTCACAAATGAAAACCTGGCAAGAGGAAGGCCTTGCACCGTTGCGTATGGCAGTCAACATATCGACGGTTCAGCTACGTCAAGCAGATTTCGTTGATATTGTCGTGAACGTTCTGGAAGAGACGAGGATAGACCCAGGGCTTCTGGACCTGGAGGTTACCGAATCGGTGTTCATGGACCGGGACGGACCGATCATCGAGACGTTTCACAAATTAAAGGCTTTGGGTATTCGTATCTCCCTCGACGACTTTGGCACGGGCTATTCATCTTTGAGCTATCTTCAGGGGTTGCCTGTTGACGTGCTGAAAATAGACGGCTCATTCACCAAGAACCTGGCGACTGACAAAGAGCGCAGAAAGATATTTGAGACAATTCTCATGCTCGGAAAAAGTCTGGGTACCGAGGTGATCGCAGAAGGCATAGAGACGGACGAGCAGTTGGACTACCTGAAGGCGATCGATTGCGGGAGTGGGCAGGGATTCCTTTTCTCAAGGCCCGTTGACGAAAAAGCGATCAAAGCACTAGTTTATCCAGGCTCTCAAAAATCCTTGCAGCCGCTGGACCGATAGTCAGCGAAGTGTAGCGTTCCGTAACCTCTTTCATCCCGACATATGACCCCATAGCCCCGCATCAGCTCTTGGGCCGAGGGGAATTTTGATGATGGATAATGGACGGGCCGAGGCGGATTTTGATGGATAACGCGAAGGCAAGGAGGTGCGCACCGGAGGCGTAGCGTGCTACGTTGAGGATGGCGCGCCTCCGCAGCCGATAGC
>JADGQN010000014.1 GCA_017881765.1 Syntrophobacterales bacterium
GAAACACTACATTGAGTGGATTGAGGTCATAGTCGACGGAACGATTGAGCGGCAGTACCTGGCGCCCGGACAGGATCCAAAGGCCTCTTTTGTGGTTAAGGGAGGTACGGCGACCGCCCGGGAATACTGCAACCTGCACGGGTTGTGGAAAGCCTAAGAGATAGGATCATGGGGCACGGGTCAGGGGTCACGTCAAAACAAGGCAAACTCTAGACACCCAATGCGAATAATCTCGAGGACAGAGTGCCGAAAACAGGGACGCGGGCTTAGCAGTATGGGCGTTTGTTTTAAATTTTACCCGTGACCCATGCCCCGTGACCCATGACCCAAAGACAGAGGAGGAGATCATGAAGAGCGTGAAAGGAACAAAGACGGAGCACAACCTATTGGCTGCGTTTGCCGGCGAGTCACAGGCGAGAAACAGGTACACCTACTTCGCGTCTGAGGCCAAGAAACAGGGTTATGAACAGGTGTCGTCTTTTTTTCTGGACACCGCTGAAAATGAGAAGGAGCACGCTAAGCGATTTTTTCAATTCCTTGAAGGCAGTGACTTGCAGATAACGGCTTCCTATCCGGCCGGGGTGATTGCAGATACCTTGACCAACCTGAAAAATGCGGCGGCAGGTGAGAACCTCGAATGGACGACGCTTTACCCGGAGTTCGCGCGGGTGGCGAAAGAAGAGGGGTTCCATGATGTAGCAGTCGTTTTCAACTCGATCATGGTGGCCGAGAAGCAGCATGAGAAGAGGTACCTCGCGCTTATGGCCAACATCGACAAAGGCAAGGTTTTCAAAAAGGAGACTGTTGTCACGTGGAGGTGCAGAAATTGCGGCTATGTCCACGAAGGGGCCGGTGCGCCGGAGGCGTGTCCCGCCTGCGCCCATCCCCAGGCGTACTATGAGATGCTGGCAGAGAATTACTGACCAAAAATCGTTCTTCGTGCTTAGTTATTGGTTCTTGGTCGCATAGAGAAACGATGATGGCCTCTAACGAAGCACGAGGAACGAAGCACGAGGAATATCTGTTAACCATTCCCGACTATGTCGAGTGTGCCATAAGAAGGCGGCTCAACCGGTTCGTCGTCGAAGTCTATCTTTCGGGCCGCACGGAGCATGCCCATATCAACAATACGGGTAGATTACTTGAACTTCTTGTTGAAGGGAGAAAGGCGGCTTGTCTGCCAACGCGCGGAGGGAAAACCGCCTACAGGCTTTTTGCCATAGATGAAAAGGCCGGTTGGGCGCTGATCGATACCCAATTTCAGATGCGCGCTTTCGAACAGGCGGTAGAGCAAGGAAGGATACCATGGCTCTCCGGCTGGCGGATTCAAAGAAGAAATCCCAGGCTCGGCGAGAGCGTACTTGACTATCTATTCAGGGACGAGAAGGGATCAGACGAGCTTTACATGGAGGTCAAGAGCGCTGTCTTAAGGAATGGATCTTATGCCATGTACCCGGACTGTCCCACTCTCAGGGGGCAGCGGCACATCCGGACGCTCATCGATCATGCCCGGCGAGGGCAGCGAGGGACCATTTGCTTCCTGGCCGCCTTCAAGGGTCCGATTGCCTTTTGCCCGTATGCGACCGGCGACCCGGTGGTTGCTGCCCTTCTTGAAGAGGCGCGAGGCCAAGGAGTGGGCCTCAGGGCGGTTTCTCTGCACTTCGATGGGAAGGGAATTCGGCTCGACAACCCTGATCTTTCCGTCAAAGTGCCTTGATTGGCGCGGCATGGGATGTGTTTGAAGACAAATTGAGGCGGCAGATTTTCGCTTGACATGGCAAAGTCTATCTGATATTTTGTGCACGGGCGTATGAACAGAGAACAGGTACGAACGATATACAGCCAGTATTCTTCTGTCTATGATCTATTCTTTTCTCACTTTTTCTCGCCAAGAATTAAGCTGGGATTAGAGAGGTCAGACATTCAGAAGGGGGACAGGGTACTCGAAGTCGGAGTTGGAACGGGAATTTCGCTCGGTCTCTATCCGGAGTCCTGTACCGTCGTCGGGGTTGATGTGACGCGGAAGATGCTCGAAAAGGCCCAGGAAAAAAAGGCGGCCATGCAGCTCGACAACGTGCACCTTCTGGAGATGGACGGAGAGAACCTTACTTTTGCGGATGATAGTTTTGATCATTCAGTCGCAGCCTTCGTGGTCACTGTGGTGCCTAACCCGGAGAAGATGGTTGCCGAAATGAAGAGGGTAACCAAGAAGAACGGGAACATAGTGATCCTGAATCACTTCTGCAGTAACAACGGCCTCCTTTTGAAACTGGAAAAGCTTTTCTCTCCCCTCTGCGAAAGATGGGGGTGGAGATCGGACGTCTCAACCAATCTGCTCTCCAACCACTGCAGCCTTCACATCAAAGAAATCTTCAAAAAAACCAGGCTGGACCCCTGGTCCATCATCATTGCCACCAACAATAAGTGACATGAAAATCGCCGGAATTCAATTCTCATGCCTGAAGGATAAGGAGAGGAATGTAGAAAAAGCCCTGAAACTGGCCGAGATGGCTGTTGAGGCTGGGGCACGGATTATTTGCTTCCAGGAGCTTTTCAACCTGCACTGGTTTCCGAATGGCAGGGACGAGAAGGCCTTCACTGCCGCGGATCGGGTCGATAGCCCCTCCGTTGAGGTAATGAGAAAAAAAGCGGAAGAGGCCGGGGTTGTGATCATACTTCCCGTATTCGAGCAGGAAGATTCCCGGTACTTCAACAGTGCCGTCGTGATCGACGCGGATGGCAGCATCAAAGGCAGTTACAGAAAACTGCACGTCCCGGATATTCCTCTCTGGGAGGAAAAATTCTATTTCTCCACGGGCGATCGGGGCCTTCCTGTCTTTGAAACAAGGTACGGGAAGATAGGTATTCAGATTTCGTGGGATAACCTCTTCCCCGAAGGTACGCGCATTCTGGCCCTTAAAGGGGCTGACATCGTTTTTGCGCCCACAGCATGTGCTTTCAAGTCGCAACATATCTGGCAGACCGTTATCACAGCCAATGCAATTACCAACAGTATTTTTGTGATGAGGGTCAACCGGGTGGGGAGCGAGGCAACCCAGGACTTTTACGGCATGAGTTTCTGCGTGAATCCTGAAGGTGAACTTGTGGGAGGGCCAACCGGCCAGCAGGATGGCATTCTGCTGGCCGATGTGAACCTGGAGTCTTTAGGTGAGGTGCGCAGAGAATGGCCTATACTCAAAGAAAGGCGGCCCGATCTCTACGGCGAAATCTTGATGGCCACGTGATGCAGAGCGAGCCGGCGGTCAGGCAGAGGCAGAAGGATTACACCAGTTTGCATTCAAAAATACGACCCAGCCTTCGGCCGGGTGCTCCAGGCGACCAGGAGGATAGCGATAGCGCAGCATCCTGTAAGGACGGAGGCGTACAGCTCCGATGATCCCAATCGTTTTAGCCGGGTACTCGCGACCGACCAGACTCACGTTCCGCGAGTGGCAGGGAGTCGTGCCGACGCAACACCCACTGACACGGGTACCCGGAAGAGGGGTACCCGTGTCTATGAATGAAGGCAAACTGGTATGATACGAAAAAAAATAGCGGCAATAATCAAGGAAGCAGGTGACCGCTGCGTCCAAAAAGGCATATTCCCGCCTGAAACGGAAATCAAGCCTATCATAGAAATCCCTAAGGAACTTGAGCACGGGGATTACTCCACAAACCTGGCGTTTTCGCTGGCGCGTTCGCTGCGACAGAGTCCCGAAGTTATCGCAAAAGCGCTCATTGAGCGCATGGATTTTGAAGACGTCTGCACAAAGGTAGACGTGGCCGCCAAAGGTTTTGTCAATTTCCATGTGCGCGATGAGGTGTACCGGTCCGCCCTGAAGGATGTGGTGAAACAGGGAGTGGAGTCGTTTCTGCCGGATGTCGGCGAGGGTAGGAGAGTGCTCATTGAGTTTGTGAGCTCAAATCCGACGGGGCCGCTGCATGTGGGCCACGGTCGCGGTGCCGCCGTGGGCGACGTTCTTGCGAATCTCCTCCGCAAGGCGGGATTTGACGTTGTTACGGAATACTATGTGAACGATGCGGGCAGACAGATAGAAACGTTGGGGCGGTCTGTCTACCTGCGGTGGAAAGAGATCCGCGGGGAAAACGTGGAATATCCTGAGAATTTCTACCAGGGGGCCTATATCAGGGAGATAGCCGGTCGGATGATTGCCGAAGGTCTCCCTATACCGGAAGAAGAGCCGGAAGCTGTCCGGTTCATGGCCCGTTACGCGGCAGAAGTCGTGCTGGTAGGCATTCAAAAGGACCTTGAGGATTTCGGTGTCAGGTTCGATAATTACTATCATGAGCGGACGCTCTTTGAAGAAGGCCATGTGGATGGGGCGATTGAAATACTCAGGAAGGCGGGCTATCTCTACGAGCAGGAAGGCGCCCTTTGGTTCAAGATGGCTGAAAAAGGGGATGAGAAGGATAGGGTAATCATCAAGTCGGACGGGGAGAAGACCTATTTCGCATCAGATATAGCCTACCACAGCCAAAAATTTGCACGGAAATTTGATATACTTATCGACATTTGGGGTTCTGACCATCATGGGTACATACCACGCCTCAAGGCATCCATTGAGGCTCTTGGTGAAGACAAGGAGAGGCTGAAGGTCATCCTCATACAGTTTGTAACCCTCTTGAGGGAGGGCAAACCGGTGGGCATGTCAACCAGGGCAGGCCAATTCACAACGCTGAGAGAGGTAATGGATGAGGTGGGCAAAGATGCCGCGCGCTTCTTCTTTCTCATGAGGAAGAGCGATGCCCATCTGGAATTTGATCTGGATCTGGCCAAGAAGACATCAAACGAGAATCCTGTCTACTATGTGCAGTATGCCCATGCCAGGATCGAATCTATTTTTAGGTTGGCGAGAGAAGAGGGCATAGATCTTGCCGAGGGCAGCGAGGCGGACGTGAGTCTGCTCGTGCTTCCTGAAGAGACGGAGCTCATAAAGGGGATCTTGCGATTTTATACGGTTATAGAAGGGGGCGCGAGGAGCCTTGAGCCTCACCGGCTGACTTTTTACCTGGTGGAACTGGTAGGCAGCTTCCATAGTTATTATAATAAAGTACGGGTGTTGAAAAACGAGGTGAGCCTTACGAAAGCGCGCCTTACGCTCCTCTACGCGTTGCAGCAGGTGATAAGGAGCGGATTGGAAATAGTTGGGGTGAGCGCACCGGACAGAATGTGACAGAGGCCGTGACAATAAGGCCGTGACGGTAATGACGTGACAACAAAAGACGTGACGATAATGACGTGACTTGGTTGGTGTCACGCGTCACGGACTTGGCGCACGTGGTGAAAGAACAAGGGAGATGAGTACATTGGATAAACCAAAGAAAGCAAAGACACCGAACAATCCAGGTTCGGCAAAGCCGGAGAGAGCGGCCATCGTGACCCAGACTGTGGCAAAGAGCAAGACGAGAGAATACGCGGAGTCTCTGATCATCGCGGCACTCATCGCGCTTTTCGTGCGGAGCTTCGTGGTGCAGGCGTTCAAGATACCTTCCTCCTCCATGGAACCCACGCTGCTTATCGGTGACCATCTGCTGGTCAACAGGCTCAGCTATGTCGTCAAGGTGCCCTTCACCGATATCGTGGTGCTCCATCTCGGGAAACCCGATCGAGGGGACGTGGTAGTCTTTCGATATCCGGAAGATAGAACCAAGGACTTCATAAAAAGAGTGATCGCCAAAGAAGGGGACGTTGTTGAGATCAAAGACAAGGTGGTTTACGTCAACGGGAAGAGAGCCGATTATCCGCAGGCGGTTTTCGCGGAGCCTACGATGATCCCGGGCTTTATCGCGCGCCGGGACAATATTCCCCCTTTGACCGTTCCGAAAGATTCCTATTTTGTTATGGGTGATAACAGGGATCGGAGCCTCGACAGTCGCTTTTGGGGATTTGTTAGCTATGACGATTTCGTCGGGAGAGCGCTGATTATCTACTTCTCCTGGGACAGCACCTCGCCTGATCTGCTCCATTACATTCGCTGGACGCGGATCGGTCGTCTGATACGATGAGGCCAGGTGGGCCGCATTTTGGCTCTTTCGGTCGAAAAGATGTATCATTAACGGTATACCGAGGAGGCACGTGAAGCAACTCATCATTTTTCTTCTAACGGTTTTTGTCAGTACATCCGTCGGTTCATCCGTCCTGTGTGCAGAGAACGGGTCCGCCTATTTGAGCTTCCTCAAAGGATACAGAGCTGCGCAGGAGGGGAGGTACGAGCAAGCGATAGATAACTATAGGGCGGCATTAGGCAACGATCCGAATTCGTCAACCATTCGGAGCGAGCTTGCCTTGCTTTACACAGGCATGGGGGAACTGCCCAAGGCTGAAGAGCAGCTGAAGGAAGCGCTTCGCATCGATCCGAACAACTGCACGACGCTGAAATTGCTTGCCGGCCTGCAATCATCAAGGGGAGAAAGCGACAAGGCCAAAGAGCTTTACGAACGCTGCATCAGCGTCGATCCGGAAGATACCGATGCGTACATCTATCTTGGCTCCATCTACATTGCGCAGAAAGATTACGAACGGGCACTTGCCACGTACCAGAAGGTCCTGAAGTACGACGACGACAATATCATGGCGCTCTATTATTCCGGAAGGCTTTATGCAGAGCAAAAGAATTACGACAAGGCCAAAGAGTTTTACATGAAGGTACTCGAAGCGAGGCCGAACTTCGAATTGGCGCTCTTTGACTTGGGGGCGATATTTGAGATTGAAGGCAAAGTCGATCGCGCGAAAGAGCTCTATGAGAAAGTGATCATACTCAACCCACAGAATAAGAGGGCCCGCTCGCGCCTGGCTGCGATCTATGTGCAGAAGAAAGATTACGACCGGGCGATCTTTGAATTCGAGAAGCTGTCTGACATGAATCGGGAAGATGTTTCAGTCAGAGAGAATATAGGCCTGCTCCATCTCGAACGCGGCCGGTATGAAGAGGCGATACGGGAATTCAATCTTGTGCTTGCATCGAGGCCGAAGGACAACAAGGTGAGACTCTATCTGGCCCTGGCGCTGCAAGAGTTAGGGGATACAAAAAGGGCCATTGATGAGCTCCTGAAGATTGAACCGGGGACTGAAGAAGCAAAGGCAGCGACAAGAAGCCTTGGAATGCTTTACATCAAGGCGGGGCTTATCGATGCCGGCATAGCGAAGATTAGGCAGATGCTCGATGCGGACAAGAATAATATCGATCTGTACCTGACGTTGGCCGGGCTCTACGAGGAGAAAGCCGATTACGCGGCCGGTATCAAGACGCTGGATGCCGCCGTGCAGGTGGAGCCGGAGAACGTTGACGTGCTGTATGAGCTCGGCGTACTTCACGAGAAGAATAAGAATACCGATATGGCGCTCCAATACATGGAGCACGTGCTCCGGATAAAGCCTGATCAGGCAAATGCCCTCAATTTTATCGGTTACACCTGGGCGGAAAAAGGCATAAACCTCGAAAAGGCCGAAGAAATGATAAAGAAGGCGCTGGCTATCAAGCCGGGTGATGGTTACATCCAGGATAGCCTCGGCTGGCTCTATTATCAGAAGGGTGATTACAAGAGAGCAGCCGACGAGCTTACGAAGGCACACGAGAAAGCGCCCGATGATCCGGTCATAGCTGAACATGTGGCAGATGCTTATCTGAAGCTGGGCCAGACCGACCGGGCAGTCGAGTTTCTGCAAAAAGCCCTGACACTCGACACAAAGGCGGAGCGCAAACAGATCCTCGAAGAAAAGTTGAAAGGCCTTGAAAAGAAGAAGTGAAGAGAGCTTGGGTTTATTTTCTCGGCTTGGTTTTTCTCTCCGCATGTGCAACGATTCCTCAAAAAAGCGCGATTGAATGGCCGGACACTGTTGAATACATCGAGGCGTCGGGCGACCTTGCCATGTCCTGGCGGAACCTCAACTTTTCGGGCTCAGTCAGCTTACAGATGGATTATCCCACCCTCTTTGTGCTGGAAGTTTACGGGATGTTCGGGCAGACGATAGCGTATGTAAAGAAGGAACACGAGAACTTTCTTCTTGTGGCCGGTGATGAAAAGAGCACCGACAAACGGGCTTTTGAAGAGAGGTATGGCCTGCGGATCGAGGATTTTATGGACGATGTGGCCATGAAGGGGGAAAAAGAGCGGGTGAACGGATCGATAATCATCACGAGACCGAACTACCGCGTGATCTATGACGAGGACCGCAAGGGAAGAAGGAAGATGACCTGGGAAGGGCCTGATGGCAAGATGCAGTTACTTTTTACGCAGGTAAGTTTCACCCGGGGAGAGCCCAGTGTCAAAGATAGTGGCGGGAAGATGTGACAGGTATGACGCTGTCGAGTTGCGCAGATTCTTCGACCGTGCGTTCACGGAAGTCGGTCTCGTCTTCGATCACCAAAGGGTGCTCCTGAAGCCCAATCTGCTCTCCGGCAAATCACCTCAAAAGGCTGTAAACACCCATCCCCAGCTTGTTAGCGTTCTGGCAGAAATTTTCCTCGAAAAATCGTGTGAAGTTTACGTGGGGGATAGCCCCGGATACGAATCAACGGAAAAGGCGCTAAGGAACTCAGGCATTATGGACGCAGTACGTGAGCTGGGATTAAAGGTCGCGTCCTTCGACAAGAGGGTGATCAGGAAGTCTCACGGCATCTCTCCCTATCGCGAATTCTTGCTCGGCGAGGACCCTGCATCTTTCGATCTCATCGTTAATCTTCCGAAGCTGAAGACCCATGCCATGATGGGCTTGACGCTCGGAGTGAAGAATATGTTTGGATTTGTTCCGCGTTTCGAGAAGGCGAAATGGCATCTGAAGGCAGGACGGGACCCTCTTCTCTTTGCCGGAATATTGATAGACATCTACCGTCTTGTCAATCCTTCGATAACTATCCTGGACGGTGTCCTTGCGATGGATGGAGACGGGCCCTCCAGCGGCCGGCCCAGAGACTTGGGGGTTATTGCGTTATCCCGCGATGCGCTTACGCTTGACGCATTCATTGAGGGCTGTTTGGCGCTCCCGTCACCCTTGCCTCTCCTGAGGCTTGCTCGGGAAAAAGATCTGGTTGGGCAGGCAGAGGTGGTTGACCTCGGCATGCCGCCGATTCGCGACTTCCTGCTGCCCAAGACGATGGACGTAATTGGGAACCTGCCAGGGGCAGTGCATCACACCATGAAGAGGCTCTTTGTCAGAAAACCGAAATGCATGCAGGACCTTTGCAAGCGGTGCGGCATATGCGCAAGGGTCTGCCCTGCGAGCGCGATCAGGACTGACGAGGAATTTCCCGTCTTCGACTACAAGAAATGCATTCGATGCTATTGCTGTCAGGAGTTATGCCCCGAAAGCGCCATCCGCGTGTAATCGCGGCAAGTAGAAAGCTCATCTGCTTCGTTGCCTGCGCCCTGCGTCGCTCCGACGTACCGCAAGGTACGCCTCCGCTCCTCACGGCTTGAGCGCCTCGCATCTGAACTTTTTACTTGCCGCGCTCGGAGTACTATGAGGTACGCCTTCGCATTCCAGGCCTCGGAACGCCTCGGTATGCATCAAAATTCAACGTGGCATACCATACATTATCGCAGCTTCGCCACGTCTGTCCTCGATTGTCTTTACACTTCTATTCTAGAAAGATCGAACATGAGAAACACAAGCAACCTCATGGAACATGTGCGCTGCGAGGAAAAGGCTTCAGATACGCGAAGCTCCGAGCCGTGGCGGACGCAGGCGTACTATAAGTACGTCGAGGACCGACGCGGCGAAGGGCGACAAAGCAGATGAGCCTTTTCCTCGCAGCGCCTCAGGCGATCAGCATGTTTGTTGCTAGCTGGTTCAACTCCTCGCACCCCGATTCTGTTACCACCACCGTGCCTCCGATATTGACGCGGTGCTTGCCCCGCTGTGCATTCGGCTCCAGCTCGAAAACCATGCCGGCCTCTATGATTAAGTCCTGGCTTTCCCAGGCACCCTTGCCTTGTTCGCCCTTGGTCGAAGCCTCCACCCTCCCTACCCAGGCCAGAGGCGACAGGCTGTGGAGCATAGGACTTATGTGCCAGCAACCAGCCGCTTTAATCGGTTTTTCCATTTCGTCGGCCAGCTTGTTGAATGACACGCCGGGGCGAAGAACTTCGAGCCCCACTTCGTAGGCGCGCCGCGCCAGCTTGGCACACTCCATGTGGATATTATCGACAGGTTGCAATGCAATGGACACCTGCTGCTGACTCTCAAAGCCTCCGTAGCGCGGGAATATCTCGGCCAAAACCATGTCGCCTTTTTGGAGGGTGCGCGTCGGGCCTCCCTGGTAGCGCCACATAGGCGGTCCCCAACTCACGGTTTCCGGTCCGGAGTGAAGGATCAGAAATGGCTGCGGCGAAAACGCGCAGTTCTTGAATATCGTGTATAAGACCTCGGCCGTGATCTCAAGTTCGCTTACTCCGGGTTTTGCCATGCTGAGCATCACTTTGCAGGCTTCTTCGCCGATAGCGGCCGAGCGGCGCATCAGTACCAGTTCCTCCTGGCTTTTCACAAGCATCATAGCCGCAAAGGCCGTAAAGCAGTCCACGAACTGAGCACGAGGCAGTTCGGCAAGGATCTTTGTCCAAAGCGCATAGGGGATATAACCGTTCATTTCGGACGGTCCCCTCGATTCGAGGCCAACCACTCCCAAACGCGCTTTGTCGAGGCCTTTCTCGCGGATCACTGCTGCCACTGTAGGTCCATCGACCCCAACCCGCATATCCTCGACCCACGGAACGATCCCCCTTTGCTGCGCCTCCT
The DNA here is from genome assembly GCA_017881765.1 of Syntrophobacterales bacterium. Lineage (GTDB taxonomy): Bacteria > Desulfobacterota > Syntrophorhabdia > Syntrophorhabdales > WCHB1-27 > JADGQN01. The sequence goes on from JADGQN010000014.1 coordinate 10,757, forward strand.
TCTGGCGCATCAATCGGCCTTCCTGCCAGGTTATGTACGTGGGAGTTCCCTCCGCCGGGAAAATCACTATCCCTTCTGCGTAATCATTAGTGAGGTAGGCATCATACTGCTCCCTGCTTGTCAGGCCTGCCAGTATCAGGCCTTCGAGACCCAGACGTTTCAATAATTCTCTTGTTCTGGCAAACCTCCTGTCTCGCTCCGCCAGGGACAAAACCGGAAAATCCGTGTTGCTACTCATGAGACACCTCCATGGTCATTTTTTGAAGAGTTGTGGTTTAGTTCATTGTTCACTTTACAAGCATATCCGGCAGCCAAAGCGAAATCTGAGGAAAAAACATCAGGATGAAGACACATATGGTCATGCCGATGAGAAACGGATAAATCCCTTTATACACCAGACCGATCGGCACCTTGGCTATACCCGATACCACAAACACGTTGACGGCCATAGGGGGAATAACGACGCCGATCGCCAGTGTTGCCGCGACCAGAATGCCAAAATGGACGAGATCAAAGCCCAGTTGAACGACAACCGGGGCGAATATAGGCGTTGCAAGTACGAAGAATGCCATATCTTCAATAAACTCTCCTCCGATGATGTATACCAGGAGGATGAGCGTCAGCACGAGATAACGGTTAAGGTGGAGACCGCCTAAAAAGTCAGCAACAGCATAGGGTGTCCTCGTTACGGAAAAGAAATGGCCGAGGATGGTTGCCCCCGCGAGCAGAAGGATAACCATCGAAGAGATATAAAGTGTCTCCTTTGTCGCCTGGGCAAAATCCTTCAGAGTAATATCCTTTTTTACAAAAGATAGCAGGCATACGGCCCCCGCCCCTACGCTCCCCGCTTCTGTTGGTGTGAAGAGCCCCAGCATGAGGCCGCCTATCACAACGAGGAAGATGCCGACAACCCACGCAACAGAAGGAAGAGAAGCAACCCTCGCCTTCCAGGTGGATCTTTCCCCCTTCGGTCCGATTGCGGGATTTACTTTGCACCACCAGACCAGAGTAACGACAAAGGAAAGGGCAAGCAGCAGGCCGGGTAATATGCCTGCCAAAAACATCTTGCCGATGGATACGTTCACGAGAAGCGCATAAATGATCAGCGGAACGGCCGGCGGTATCAGACCTCCCAAGGTTCCCACGCAGGAGACAACGCCCGTGGATAACCTTTTATCATACTGGTACCTGTCCATTTCAGGAAGCGCAACCGTGGCAAAGGTGGCCGTCGTAGCGGCCGCCGATCCGCAGACCGCCTTGAACAGAGTGCCCGCAACGACCGTCCCTATGGCAAGGCCGCCCGGTATATGCCCTATGAACCTGTAGGTAAAATCGTAAACTCTCTTGGCGATGCCCGCGCGCGCCGCAATCTGGCCCATGAAGACAAAAAGCGGTATACAGGTAAACGCATAGGAAGAAAAGACGGCGTAGACGTCAACAGACACAAGGTTCAGGGCCGCTTCGACATTTACGAGCAGAGCAAATCCCACAAAACCGGCAAACGCCATCGCGAGGCCGATCCCCATCCCGGAGAGGAAAAGCAGAAAGAGGAACGCGACTGTGCAAATCGCAATAATTGCTACCGACATCTTTTCACCTCATGTATGCATGAGCACCCGGCAGCCGGGAATATGTTCATACGGTCAGGCATCGGTCCTCTTTATCGCCTTCAGGTGCTCCGCCAGGAGCGCGAGAGTGTAGACGACAAATCCCAATACCATAATATAGATGAAAGGCCAGAGAGGGATGGGAATGGTATCCGTAACACGCCCTCTGACATACAGGTCGTGACCGAGATAGATCGCGCGCCAGGCAATCATCACGGTTATTGCCATGCTGAAGAGGCAGATGATACTGTCAATAATCGCCCGCACGATGCGGGGAGCCCGGCGGAAGACAGAGTCGACTGCCACCTGGTAGCCCTTTATATAGGAATAAGCGATGGGTAATGAGAAGATTACACTACCCAGGACACGGGTGATATCGTAGGCGCCTCTGATGGGGTACCCAAAATAGCGAAGCACAACATCCATGCACGTTAAGATCATCATCCCCGTTATGACACACATGCCTATCCAGGTCATAGCGTGAGCCACAGAATCAATAACCTTGGCGTAAAGATTCACCTTCTCACCTCGTCCCACGGAGTCTTCTACGGCACGCCCGTATCAGGCCGGCAGGAGGCCCATGAACCACCAGGGACCCCCTTGCCGAAGCCGTTCTGATAATCTGGTTTCCTGCCTCTTCCGCTATGGATTCTTTTGAATATACTCCTTGCAGAACTGCAGAGCCTCCGTACCGGGCAGGCCCTTCGCCTTCGTGTTATTGACATACTGGTCATAGGCCGGCTTCATCCTCTCCGCCCATCTCGCGGTTTCTTCTTTTGACACGGAGATGAACTTATGCCCTTTTTTCAACGCAAACTCCTCCCCCTCTTTGTCGATGCTGTTCCAAAATTTGGCCTCGATCTCGGCATGTTCCTGAGCCACCTGCGTTAAGGTCTTCTGAATGTCCGGCGGTAGCGCATCCCACTTTTTCTTGTTCATGATATAGATGCTCAAAGAGCCGCACGCCGCGCCGTAATTGTATGTTGTATAGGTCGTTACTTCCGCTATTCTATAATTGAGTAAAGCTTCTGTCGGCAGCAGAACACCATCGACAACTCCTTTCTGTACTGCGTCATAGGTCTCCTGCACCGGCATAGCGACCGGTGTAGCTCCGAGCGCTCTTACTACCCCTTCCGTCGGGCCGGCTGCCCTGATCTTGAGTCCTTTCAAGTCTTCGAGCTTATTCACCGGTTTTTTGGAAGTATGAATGATGAAAGGTCCCGGTGTAGAAGAAAAAAGAAAGTGTACCTCGTCCAGTTCTTTCGGTTTGAACTTATCGATGAAGACATTCCCCAATTTTGCGATCTGGTATCCTGACGTCTGCCCCAGAGGCAAGTCAAGCACTTCCAGGAGAGGGAATTGCCCCCTTGTTTGGCCGGCGGTGCAATGGCCTATATCGGCAATGCCCTTCACCACGCCATCATAGGTCCATGGTCCCTGGACAAGAGTCTCTGCCGGATAGTAAGTAATTTTCACCCTGCCGCTGGTCCTCTTCTCGATCTCCTTGCAAAAGTCCTCATGAATCTTGTGGATCTTGTGACTGGGCGGAACATAGCTGGCGTAACTCAGCTTGATGACAGCGTCCGCGGCATGAACGGGAAAACATAAATATGAGAAAAAGAAAAATATCGCGAGCATACTGCCGATTACGAAACGTCTTACCATAATCCCTCCTCCTTCACGTTTTTCTTCAGGTCGCCGTCGGGTGAGACCCGGAAACGCCTGTCACGAACGCCTGTATAGGTAGTGCACAACAAGGATCTTGGCCTTCCTCTTTCCGAGACTCCTCCCGGTGAAGGGTATGTTCATATCGAAATAATAACTGTCGCCCTGGGAGAAAGTGTATTTCTCATCTCCGTAAACGAATTCGATGGAGCCTTCGATCACATGGGTGAAAGCCTCGCCCTCAGCGCGCTGGAGAGATCCCAGCTCGAAATCGGGGACTATAATGAAGGGCTGCAAGTTTTTTCCCTTCTTCTCAGGGAAAAGAGGCCGATAACGGTATTGCCTGCTGCGCTGATCGAAAGCGGAAAGAAACTCGTCTTCCGTATCTGCGCTCTGCCTGTCGATGACGATATGAAGCTTTTCTTTGCCGGCGTTCGCCGCATCAACGAAGAAATAGGAGATGTCGATGCCAAGTCCTTCTGCAATGCGGCTCAGCGTGGATATGGGGGGAGCGCTTTGAGAGTTCTCGATGCGTGACAGATAACCGTTTGTCAACCCTGTGCTTTCGGCCAGGGTCTTTAGCGTGATATTTCTGTTTAACCGTATGCGCTTTATTTTTTCGTTGATGCTATTCGCATCCAAGGGCTTTCACCTTCGTCTACAAAGCGAGTATGAACTATTCTTAGACATTACTAATTGTAAGATTATGTGTCAAGATAATTCTTGCGCCGATCTTAGTCAGTCCTGCCGAATCGAAGAGCTAAATAGCTTTAAATCACCATTGAATATGCTTCGAGAACATATCTTCCTAAGATTGTGGATCAAGTACCTGCTCTCTGAGCACGGCTGCGGTGTTGTTTACTAATACGAAGTAAGGGGGGCCGTAAGTCCCAGCCACAGTGAAGCGATGCCTCACTGATGTTTCACGAAGTGATTTCGTCTTGTGGTTTAGTTCAGCCGTAGTAAAGGCAATAAAAAACCCGCTGGGCAGCGGGTAAGCGATTGCAAACGACTCACCGCACCACGACTTCATGCGGTAGGCATTATCAGCCAAATCACGGTGGTTATACGGGGTATTCCATCCTCTTCATTGCGTACAGCTTAGCCTGAGGCGTCTCGAGAAAGCAAGACAGACCGGGAGGCGGTAGCGGCGGCAGCTTTAGGAGTAGTCGCCGCGTTTGAACTTCTCCACCTCGACGACTGAGGTGATGAGTACGCGGTTGAGGATATCCTTCAGGGCATCACCATCCGGGAGCGTGAGGAGGATGGCGGCAAGGGATTTGTTGTGCTCCTCCATGTGATCGACGAGCGGCTTGAGTGCTTCGGAAGAGGAGCTCGCGCTCCCCAGATTTTGCTGGTACTCTTCAAGAGTATCGAGTAACTGCTCAACACGTTCAAGGATCGGTCCCTGTTCTTCTTCGATGGCCCCAATGGCCCCGACCCCGGACACCTGCACGCCTTGAACGCCGGCTGTGGCTCGTGCACCGGTGCCTTTTTGCACCGGAGCTCCGGTATTATCCATCGTACGCTGAAGGATTTCACCGAACTTAGTGGCTTCCTTCTGCTTGCCGCCTTTCTGGGCCTGCTCCCTGATTACGTGTGAGAGATCGTCCGTTTTGATTTTCATGTTCGCAACCACCCCTTATCGATGGGCATGAGGCTTCTTACCAGTTATCGGCCATTTGTCCGGCTACAATAGCCGGTACTCTTCCTGTCTTCTCTTATCCTCCTGCCACCGGTGGAAATATACTGACGACATCTCCGTCATGGAGCACATGTTCTCCAGTCACCACATTGCCGTTCACTATGAAGATCTTGGGGACGTCGGGCGGTAAACCGATCTCTTCCGCGATCGTGCTGACTGTCATTTCTTTGTCCAGACTCTTCTTGAATGAGAACGATGCAGAGTCCTGGGGTAGGTAATCGCGAAAGGTTGCGAATAGTCTTACTTCAATCTCCATTCTATCCTTTATACCTTAAACGATGGGCTTATGCAAGTCAGGTGCTCCACTCAACACCTTGCTCAACGCCTGACCGAGTTGCGCGCTCCTATATGGCCTCAATACGAGGGCACGGAAGCCCAGCTCCTTGAACTGCCCCGCGACCGGGTTACCAGAGTCGCCGGTCGACGCGACCACTCTTGCGCCGGGATGGATCTGTTGGAGCTTCTTCATGGTCTCTATTGCGTCCGGCCCGCCTGGCAGAGACAGGTCCAGAATGACGGCGTCAAAGGGCTCTCCGGCGTCAAACGCCTTTCTGTAACGTGCGAGAGCCTCCAGGCCATTCTTGGCAAAGCTGACCCTGCAACCCATATAATTCAACATACCACCCGTTACATCCCGCACCATTTCTTCATCATCGACAACCAGGACTTTCCTATAACCCAGGAGATACCGGAGTTCTTCCCCCTGACTTGGCTCAGCCTCCGCTACCTTGAAATTGGGCACTACCTCCCCAGTCGATTCGGCGAGTGTTTGCTGTTCCGTCGCTGCCCCATATTGCTCTAGAGGATACGGAAGCTCTTCGGCCAGGACAGGGTGAAAATCTTCCATCAGCGACTCGGGCTCCTGAACCGTTGTCTGGACAGCCTCTTCTCTCCTGTGTCTTAAGACAGCAGATGCCTGCTGCATCAGGGTTGCGACCAAGGCCGGATGGTCAAGCTTGGCTCCCTTAGGCATCAGGATCGCAACCATGCCAAAAACTTCTCCCGCTGAGGTCAGCCCTGCCACGTAAGTACAACCGAAAAGGAAAAAGTCTTCCATGGCGCTATACACGTCTTTTGGCAATTTATCCACGAATAGCCCGTGCAAGCCTCCGGAGACGGCTACAGGCGTGCAGCTTGTCACGTACCGCTCATGCTCGTCTTGGCTGATGCGAAATGAAGCGCCCACCAGATGTCGCAGAAGCACACCGAGGATAATCTCCGCGTGGCGCTCCGGTCCGGTGACAGCCTGGACGAAGAATGCCTTCGACTGCTGATCAAGAGAGCTGATTATCACGTAGGCGTCGCCTATGAGCTTGCCGATGTAACTCCCCAGGAGCCTGTAAAGCTCCTTGTCGTCCGACATCTCAAGAAGTCCCGTGGCTGTGCGTGAAAGTAGTTCCAGTTCTTGCACGTACCGCTTTTCTCCCAACTGGACCTTGTAGCGCTCCGTTACCTGGTTCAGCGTCACCTGCACAAAGGTCTTGTCCTCGTAAGTGACCACGATGAATGACGTGTCTACAAATACCGCCTTGCCGTCCTTTCGCACCGCGGAAAGACCTTTTATGGTTCCTGCCCCGTCCTCCAGTACTTGCTGAAAGGCCGGTGTAAATTCGTGTGATGTCTCCTGATGGTACAGGCGCTGGATGTTCATGGTCAGGAGTTCTTGAGGCCCGTAGCCCAGAAGTGCTTCGGAGACCTTATTTGACGCAAGTATGGTGCCTTCCTGATCAATGAGGAGCAAAGCGGAAGGAGCTTCCTCCATCAGCTGACGATACGATGCCCTCGCTTCATCAAGTGTCTGCCGCATGAAGGCGCGGTCATTGTCCAGTTTCTCCAACTGCACCGTGGCTTTGCAGACGTCTCGAAGCGTCCTGATCAGCACATGTCTTGTGTTTTTCTTGTCTGTCATGGGCAATAGGCTTGTAGTGCCAGCTTACTCTTCGATTCTACCAGAAAAGGAGAGGGAAGTCAGCCAAAACAGTGGGGTAAGCCATCAAGGGTCGGATGTCTGTATCTCTAAAAAACAGTTGACTTCGCCCGGGACGGGCCTAAGATTATATGTACAAGTACGGTATCCTGTATGGTAGAATGGGAAATGATCTTATATCATAAGGAGGCATGAGATGAGAAGAGGTATTGCATTGTTGCTGTTGGGAGTCGTTTTCGTTTTTGCGACCCACTCCGTTTCATTCGGGGCCGATGTGATTAAACTGAAGGCCGCCAACTATCTTCCACCTACGCACAAGATGTCCGTCCTGACTGATGTGTTCTGTCAGGAGATAAAGAAGCGCACGAACGGCCGGGTAGAGATTACTTACTATCCCGGGGGCACGCTTCTTACGCCGGTGAAGATGTTTAATGGAATTACCACAGGCATCACGGACATGGGTGTTTCCCACATTGACTACACGCGAGGGCGTTTTCCCGTGACGGAGATATTCGATCTGCCCTTAGGATTTCCGAGCGGCTGGGTAGCAAGCCAGATGAGCAATGATTTCTATAACAAGTTCAAGCCGGCCGAATGGGACGCAGTGCAGGTTCTTTATCTGAACACCTCAGGTCCGCTGATCCTCCAGACCATTGCCAAGCCGGTCAAGACTCTGGAAGAACTGAAAGGGCTCAAAGTCAGGGCCACGGGACAGATGGCTGACGTGGTAAAGGCGCTCGGTGCCGTTCCGATCCCGCTTGAAATGCCGGATGTGTACGAGTCCCTGAGAAGGGCGGTCATCGATGGCGTCACGGTAGATCTTTCCACGCTCAAATACTGGAAGTTCGCCGACGTGGTCAAGTACGTCACGGCGGACTGGCGTCTCGGAACCGGTTACACCTTCTATTTTGTCATGAACAAGGCCAAGTGGAACAGCCTGCCTGCTGACATCAAAAAGATCTTTACGGAAGTGGCCGGCGAAACCAGGGAGAAGCAGGCGGCCCTATGGAATGAGATGGATATAGAGGGGAAGGAAGTTTTTACGAAAGCAGGCGGGCAGATCCTGCCGCTCTCCGACGCCGAGACCGCCAAATGGGTAAAGGCCGTCGAACCGGTGATAGCAGCATACAAGAAGGACATGGTCTCGAAGGGACACAAAGAAGCCGAAATTGATTCCTGGCTCAGCTACATCAAAGAGCGCACAGAGTATTGGAGGAAGGAAGAGAAACAGAGAAAGGTAGCCGCACCGTTTGAGTAGGACTTTCGAGGGCATCCTGGTCCCCGTGGGTTATGTATCCCTCACGGGGACCAGTGACCCTAAACTTCCAACCCGAATATCCTTACAGGATGCTTCCTTACAGGATGCTCCGCTATCGCAATCGAATATCAATGCTAGCCAAAGATATTTGAAACTTACCGCTTGAAATCCTAAATCCCAATATCCTTACAGGATGCTCCGCCATAGGACTTAGAATTTGAAATACCAGCAGTCTCGTTCTGTCCTCTCGGAATTTTTCCGTTCGTGTCACAGACGAGAAAAGGCTGAGGTGGATCGGAGAACAAGTCACCATTTTACCGTTGAGATGATACGGCAGGTACACGGATCAGCGCGGGTTCACCACTAATGAAACGGGAGAATGCCTGCGACGAGCTTCCAGACATCCTCCCGTACACTTTCTTACTGACTTCTACTTTACTCCATCCTTCAGGGCTTTGCCCGCTGAGAACTTCGGGGCCTTTCTGGCGGGAATCTTTATCTCCTTACCAGTCTGCGGATTCCTCCCCTTTCTTGCCTTTCTCTGCGTGACAGAAAACGTACCGAAACCGATAAGCGTGACCTTATCCCCCTTCTTCAGCGACTTCTTCACACCGTCGACGAAGGAATCCAGTGCCTTGGCTGCGGCTGCTTTGGTGACTTTTGCATCCTTCGCCATCTTACCGATTAGATCTGTTTTTGTCATATACACTCCTCCTTAAGAGTTAGATTTGACGCGCTTCTACAAGCACGCAATCTTTTAATATCATAACTACACTGACTGTACAAGAGTTTTCTTTCGTAAAGTGCACATTTTTCGCATTTTTTTGGGGTGGTGCAAAATGACACCCTGTTAAATAGGCCTCGGCGGGGTATGCACCGCTGGGAACGGGCTTTATTGCTTGCGGTAGGGGCGATACAACTACCAGATCAGCAGGCAGACACCCGGAGCGATCCAGATGATTTCGAACAGCATCATTCTTTCTCCATTTCTTCGGGCTGCTTTTCACGCACCGACGTTTGGCCATCAGGAACGATCTGCACGAATTCTTTCCCGCTAAAGAGAAAGCATCTATCGACGTTAAGCGAAAAGAGTAGCGAGACGATGTCGTCGGACGGGGTTGGTGAAGTGATGCAGACGCCGCAGTCGGAACTGAGGATGCGCGGCACGGGAACAAGCTCGAAGAGCCTGCCTTCACTCTTCAGCCTGCTTTCGGCTTTGAGTACATCATGGATGGTATGAAAAAGAAAAAAATAAGCGGTGCTATCTTTTTCTGACAATGGTTCTGATCACCTCCACAAATTGATCGATCTCATCTGTAGTGTTGAAATATCCGGGTGAAACGCGCACCGTTCCCTGAGTGAAAGTTCCTATGGTGCGATGGGCTACCGGCGCGCAATGGAGACCGACTCTCACACAGATACCCGCCCGGTTGCACGCGGTACCGACATCGGAAGGACTGGTCCCTCGCAGATTTAAAGAGATGATGGGGAGACTATCCTTCTTTGATGGATCGCCGTAAATGATGATGCTGTCCAGTTCCGAGAGCTTTTCAACCGCGTAGAGGCGCAGCCTTTGTTTCTTCTCAATGATCGCGGTCAAGCCCGTATGCTCAATGAAGGTTAAGCCTCCAAGCAGTGCCGCAATCCCCGGCGTATTGGGCGTGCCGCACTCGTACTTATCAGGCAGGACTTCAGGCTGGCTTGTGAATTCAGATCTGCTTCCCGTGCCCCCGAACTTGATCGGTTCAAGATCGATCCCTTTGCGTGTGTAGAGCGCACCCAGACCCTGAATACCGAGCAAGGACTTGTGACATGAAAAACAGATAATGTCGATGCCCTGTGCATCAGTATCGACGGCGATATTTCCCACCGTCTGACAGGCGTCGACGATCAGGACCGTGTCGCCGATCGCATCCCGTATCTGTCTGATGGGCTGGACTGTGCCAATTACGTTCGAGCCATGGTTGATGATGACAGCCTTCGTATGCTTCCTTATCGACTTCTTCAGCTTCTCAAGATCAAGCTCCCCTTTTTCCGAGCAGGGTATGATAGAGACGTTTACACTATGTTTTTTCTGCAGGAAGTCGAGAGGCCTCATGACCGAGTTGTGTTCTAGTGATGTGGTAATGACGTGGTCGTGCGGCGTGATGAGACCTAGGATCGCGAGGTTGAGGGATTCAGTTCCGTTGCTTGTAAAGATGAGTCTTTCGGAATGTTTCCCATTGATAAAGGCCGTGAGCTTCTCCCGTGCTTGAAAGATGATGCGCGCTGCCTCTATGGAGAGTGGATGACCGCTTCTGCCGGGATTCCCGCCGACGTTTGTCACGAAGTGGACAAGAGATCGGAGCGTCTCGTCAGGCTTTGGATATGACGTGGCTGCGTTGTCGAGGTATATCATTAAGGTCTGATTACGTTCGTGGCGGCGACCAGGGAGGAGACGATCTCATACATGTTCGTGACCTTGCCCGCGCGAAGCTTCTCTTTCAACTTGAAAAAATCGAGACAGATTCCGCATGAGAGGATCTCGATGCCAAGGCTCTCAAGTTCGCTGAGCACGTTGGCGAGATCAGATCCTTCCGCGGCGAGCTTCACCCCTGCATTTATGAATATGAGCCTCCAGGGACGCGGCGAGATCTCTTTAAGGGTGTGGAGAAAAGACTTCATAAGTACCGCACCCAGCACGTCGTCCCCTCTGCCGACGGTTGCCCCATCAATGAGCACCACGACCTTTTTCGCCGTTTGGACGGAAACAGCCTCAGCGCCTTCCGTCTTTGTGGCGTGTAGCACTGCCGTATCGGCTTGCTCACTTTCGACATTGACACAGTATCCTTGAGATTCCAGATACCGTGTTACGTTCTCCCTGGGAGGGCCGTTGTCCACGAGGACGTTCAGTTCCGGCACCATTTTCGACTCAATCAGTTTCTTCGTCTGGATAACTGGAAAGGGACAACTCATACCCTTCAGATCAATATATTCCATATACTTATATTAGAGCTTAATCGGTTTGCATGCAAATGAATTATCCGAATAAATAGATGCGGATTTATAGAATTGGCGACTCGATGATCTCGATGGTGAATTCCTTGGCTCTTTCGAAACCTTCATCAAAGAAGACGACCGAAAACGGGATCTGCTTCGCGCTTCCCACTTGGAAGTTTTCTTCACCGGACAACTTAAAGTCATTAACCTTTTTCTCGACATCCAGCTTTTGCATGGCTGCGACCGCCTCCTTGCTGAAGGCGAGGCCCGCAACGACATCTTTTTCTGAGAGGACAACCCCATTTTTATCGAACAGCTTAGCCCGGAGTATCAGAAACTTCCGGGGTTTGGTGGAATCGTTAGCCACCGTACCCGAGATGAAGAAGACCTTACCTTCTTTCGTTACGATCTCCTGTCCCTGCAAACCTTTTATTGACAGCCGTTTGTCGTTCGCACCCATCGGAATGCCGAAGAGATCGGTATAATTCATCCAGCAATAGTAGAATCCCCCACCCAGGGCCGCGAGCAGAATGAGTACGATGACAAGGACAACCGGTCCCTTCCGTCTATGCGGTCTTTCTATCTCCAGGGCCTCGAGTTCAGGCACAGCAAATTCTGCCACGTTCTCGCTCTTGGCGGGTTCTTCCTTCGCAGGCTCTTGCTCCTCTTTCGTCAGCATGAAGATGTGGGAGCATCTGGAACACTTCAGTTTTTGATAAGGCGACTTAATGGCATCGTCGGGAAGATTGAATTTACGCGCACAGGAAGGGCAGGTGACGATCATGAATCTCCTCTAGAGACGAAGGGGGGGAAGAGGTCCCCCCCCTTCAATCTCACTTATTCAATTTCTGCTTGAACTGCTCAACCAGTTTCGGTACGATCTGTTTGTAGTCGCCCACGATGCCAAATGAGGCGATCTTGAAGATCGGCGCTTCCGCATCCTTGTTGATAGCGACGATGCAGTCCGACGTTCTCATGCCGGCCAGATGCTGAATAGCGCCTGAAATGCCGCAAGCAATATATATCTTCGGCTTCACCGTCTTGCCCGTCTGTCCCACCTGGTGTTCGTACGGGACCCAACCCGAGTCAACGGCCGCGCGCGATGCGCCCATTGCCCCGCCGAGCGTGTCGGCCAATGCCTTTACCACGGAGAAACCTTCGCTGCCTCCAACGCCGCGTCCGCCCGAAACGATGATGTCAGCCTCAATCAGGTTGACAGCGACCTCTGACTGGGAGAACTGGAGCACCTTGGTCCTGGCGTCATCTTCTGCCATGGAGAAAGACTCTTTAACTATTTCGGCGTTCTTCGCTGTGTCGTGCTGGGGCATCGGGAAGACCTTGGGCCTAACCGTTGCCATCTGAGGTTTGGATCTGGTGTTCATGTAGGTGGCGAGGAAATTGCCGCCGAATGCCGCCCTCGTGAGTTTCATCGTCTTGCTGCCCGCGTCGATCTGCAGGTCGATGGCGTCTGAGCCGAGACCCACCTCAAGCTGAGCAGCCATCGCTGCCGACAGGTCCTGTCCCTGGGTGGTTGCGCGGTAGAGCACTATATCAGGCTTGAATTTGCTGACGAGTGACGCCCCGGCTTTCGCAAAAGCATCCGGCCTGAACGTCTTAAAGGAAGCGCCGTCTATGGCGTAGACCGTGGCAGCGCCGTAGTTGCCGGCATTTTTCGCTATTTCTTCGGTCTTCTCTCCGATGACGAAGGCGCAGACCTTTGAGCCAAGGGTATCGGCCAGCATCTTCCCTGCCCCGAGGAGCTCATATGACATGGGGGTTGTGACCCCGTCTTTATGCTCTATATAAACCCATACGTCTTTATGTTCATCAGCCATGGTCATCCCCTCCTTATTTGATTACTTTCAGGTCCAAGAGTTTGCCTACAAGGACGTTCGCTACTTCTTCCATCTCTCCCTTGAGCATTTCTCCTGCCGATCGGGGAGGGGGCGTAGTCAGTTCAACCACCTTGCCGTGAGAACCTTCTGTGCCGACCTTGTCCTTTGCCGCTCCTATCGCATCGCAATCCCACGCGGGAATCTGCACCTTGGCCGCTTTTCTGATTCCCATGAGGTTAGGGAGCCTCGGCTCGTTGATGCCTTTCGAGACCGATACGACAGCGGGAAGTTTCGCTTCGACCGTTTCAATACCGCCCTCTATGCCGCGCTGCACCTTTATCTTCTTGCCTGCAGCGTCGATCTCGTCTACCTTCGCTACAAAGGTCAATTGACTGAAACCGAGCCTGGTGGCAAGCTCAGGGCTTACGATCCCCGTGTTCCCGTCTGTTGCCTGCTTTCCGCAGAAGACGAGATCCACATTGCCCACCTTCTCGATAGCCTTTGCAAGCACGTACGAAGTTCCGAGCGTGTCTGAACCCGCTATCGCAGGGTCATTGATATGGTAGACCTGGTCCACACCCAGGGCCAGGGCGTTCCGCAGCACGTCCATGGCCTTATCGGGACCCATGGTGATTGCCACGATCTCTCCATCATACTTCTCTTTCGTGAGGAGTGCTTCCTCCAGCGCAAACTCGTCAAAGGGGTTCGTAATTGAATCCATGCCTTCTCTCTTGAGCGTGCCCTTCTGGAGGTCCCACTTCACTTCAGCTTCTGTATCAGGAACCTGTTTTATGCACACTACGATCTTCACAGTGCCCTCCTTAAAAGTTTATTATTCACCCTGAAAGGTTGGTGTCCTCTTCTCAATGAAGGCGGTCATGCCTTCTTTCTGGTCCTGCGTCCCGAAACAGAGTCCAAAGGTATTCGCTTCCAATTCCAGACCTGAATCGATGTCAAGAGACAGGCTTTTGGCTACGAGGTGTTTGGCAAGTCCAATCCCGATCGGCCCGGCCGCGAGCATCTTTGCCGCGAGCTGGCGCACCGCTGCCATCAGCTCATCGGCTGCTACCACCTTGTTCAAGAGTCCCATCTCATAACCTTCCTGCCCGGTGATCACCTTACCGGTGAGTACCAGTTCCTTTGCCTTTGCTGCGCCAATGAGCCGCGCAGTTCTCTGGGTCCCACCGAAACCGGGAAAAATCCCCAGGGTCACTTCCGGAAAACCGAGCCGTGCTTTGTCGGAAGCGTAAATCATATCACAGGCGAGAGCGACTTCAAAGCCCCCACCGAGAGCGTATCCGTTCACCGCGGCTATCACGGGCTTTCTCATATTTTCGAGTATGCCCAGTGCGGCGTGTCCCTTGTGCGAAAAAGCGGTGGCCTGGACCGGCGTCATATCCTTCATTTCCTGAATGTCTGCGCCCGCCACGAATGCCTTGTC